>JAICPX010000012.1 GCA_025929635.1 Chitinophagaceae bacterium | reverse complement strand
CTGTTCATTGCCGAGATGAATCGCAATATAAAACTTTCGGATGCGCTGAAAGCTTTGGAGCTTACCGGAAAAGTAAGCTTTGAGATCGAAGGTAAAATGATAATTGTGATGCCGTAGAAAGGACTTGAACGATTAAAAGGATAATCCGCGGTTGGCAAAAAAACCGTCTCGTTTGAGGCGAGACGGCGGTGATCGGGCTAACCAAAATTGAGGAATCGTTGATATTTATTGTTTAACCAAATCAAAACAAAATTATGCAATTAATTGCTGGCTACGCCCCCTTGTGGTTATGGAAGCAGGGGATGCTCAAAATGTTTATGATTATGAAACTAACCGCTATTTTGATGCTTGCCTTTTGCATAAATGTCAGTGCAAAGGGGTATTCGCAAAGTGTTAGCCTTAATGAAGTAAACGCCCCGCTCGATAAGATTTTTAGGGAAATAAAGAAGCAGTCGGGTTACACTTTTGTTTATACCAAAGCATTGCTAAGAAAGTCAATACCCGTTACTGTTGCTGTTAATAATGCCTCGCTGGAGCATGCACTTGATGCCTGTTTTGCACAACAGCCATTGACCTATACCATTTTTAATAAAATGATAGTAGTTAAAGAGAAAGAAGTAACTACAGTTCCCGGACCTGAAATGGTAAATGAACTACCGGCGCCGGCGATCACGGTTACAGGGAAAGTTGTAAACGACAGGGATGAACCACTGGTGGGCGCTACAATAATGGAGAAAAACACTAATAATGCTACCACTGCAAAAGAAGACGGTAGTTTTTCTATTACTGTAGCAAGTGAAAGATCAGTGTTGGTTATTTCATACATCGGGTATGACAGGCAGGAAATCGTTGTAGGTACCAGGACTACACTATCAATCCGCTTGATTCAGCAAACCACCTCCTTATCAGATGTTGTGGTAACCGGTTATGGCAAATCAACGAGAGCCAATCTTACCAGTGCACAAACTACAGTGTCAGCAAAAGATATTGATAAAACTGTAAACACAACGCTTGAACAGGCGATCCAGGGAAGAGCGGCTGGCGTCTATGTTACACAAAATTCCGGTCAGCCAGGTGGTGGGATTTCGGTCAACATTCGCGGTATAAGTTCGCTGGGTCGTACACAACCCCTTTATGTAATTGATGGTGTTCAGATGCAGGTGAGTGAAGATGTGTCTTTTGGTTCTTCGAGTTCTTCAAATCCATTAGCGGGATTAAATCCATCAGATATCGAAGATATCCAGATACTCCAGGGGCCATCGGCGACCGCTATCTATGGTTCGCGGGCAAGCAATGGCGTTATCCTGGTAACTACAAAACGCGGTAAGGCCGGCGACTTCAAGATCAATTATGTTTATCAATATAACCTGCAAACACCCCCAAAACATTTAGATGTGATGAATCTGCGTGAGTACGCCCAAATGAGAAACGAGTTTCATGCGCTTGCCGGCGGCACAACACCGCAGGAATTCTTAGATCCGAGTCTATTAGGAGAGGGGACCGATTGGCAGGAAGAGTTGTTTAACAATGCTGCCCTCAACAAACATCAATTGAATCTGAGTGGCGGAAGTAATAACACTACTTATTATATGTCGGGCGAGTACCTTGACCAGGAAGGTGTGGCGGCAGGTTCAGGTTTTAAACGTTATGGTTTCCGGTTGAATTTGGATAACAAACCAAGAGATTGGGCGACGATCGCTGCTAACTTAAGTTTTAACCAAACCAATGAAACGTTAACAACAACAAACTATGGCGATGCGCAAAGTCCATTAATTGCAAGTGCATTGCAATTGACTCCGCAAATCCCTGTTACAAATTTAGATGGCTCATGGGGCGGAAGCGATGACGTGAATGGTGCCAACCAGTTTGCGCCGATCAATCCAATTGCCATTGCGAACCTGATCACCAACAATACGAAAAGAAGACAGTTCTTAGGCGGATTGAACATTGGTATCACGTTAATAAAAGGGTTGGTATTAAGGAGTTCATTGAACGGGAGTGCTGGTAATGGCTTATCCACTTATTATACTCCAACTTATAATATTGACCAATGGCATTATAACACGCTTGCATCACTGCAGAGCGGAACATATTCTACCTGGTACTGGAACTGGAATGAATTGTTGGAATATACAAGGCAAATAAAGAAACACAGCTTTACGATCATGGCAAGTCATGAAGCACAGGAATCTGAGTGGAAGCAATTAACAGCAGGAAGAACCGGTTTTCTTACCAATGATATATTTGATGTGAATGCCGGTAACCCGACTTCCGCTACCAATGGCGGTGGTACATATCCATGGTCAATGGAATCTTATCTCGGTAGATTGAATTATAATTATGATAACCGTTACTTGTTGACCGCAACTTTCAGAAGAGACGGTTCTCCATATTTTGGGCAGGATAAGAGATGGGGTAATTTTCCTTCCGTGTCCGTTGCATGGAGATTAAGCCGTGAAAAATTCTTTGAAGTTGATTTTATAAGTGAATTGAAATTTAGATTTGAAACAGGATTGACAGGTAACCAGGGTACTGGTTCGGGTATCTATGCGCCATTAAACACAGGGGCAACACCCTGGGGTACCGGATTTTTGCCATCAACTTTTACAAATTCAAAACTTGGCTGGGAAGAAACACAAACGAACAACGTTGGTTTAAATATTGGCTTTTTAAATAACAGGTTTAATGTGGAGGCAGATTATTATGTGAAGAAGACAGATAACCTGATCCTGGGTGCAAGCTTACCCTGGTATATGGGAACAAATGGAAGCCCGGGCTCGGTGGGAGCACCACTGGTTAATGCGGGTTCATTAGAAACCAAGGGTTGGAACATAACTATAAATACCACTAACATCAATAAGCGGGACTTCCGGTGGGAAACAAATCTGAACCTGTCTCATTTCAAGACCACGGTTACTTCATTGAATTCAGAAAATGCATTTCTTGAAAGAGTATCATGGTGGATGAATAACTGGACACAACGGGCGGCAATTGGATATGCACCCTGGTTATTCAGGGGATATATTTCAGAAGGATTGTTTCAGTCAGTCGAAGAGATCAACAGCAGCGCTGTACCTGTAGATAACAATGGCGTCAGGAGACCAACTGATCCTCAAACCGGTATTTGGGTTGGTGATGTAAAATACAAGGATATCAATGGCGATGGAATAATCGACGTGAAAGACGTGACCAATATTGGTAATCCCTGGCCCAAGTTAACACTTGGTCTTACGAATAGCTTTTATTACAAAGGATTTGACCTGAGCATCCTGGTCACAGGCGTTTATGGTAATGATATTTATAACTATATCGCTGCTGCTAACAGCAATCCAAATAATATTTATTTGAGCCGTAATCTCCTGATCAAAGGAATGGATTATGCAAAGCTCTCAACAGATGCAAGCGGCAAAACGGTTATCACTAATGCAGGCACAGTGGTTCCCCGGATTACAAATAACACCGTTGCCAACGAGAACAATCATTCAAAAACATCAGACAGGTTTGTTGAAGATGGCTCCTTCCTGAGATTGAAAAATATCTCTCTTTCATACAATGTCCCTGCAAGATTTTTAGGCCATACTAAAGTGATCAAAGGGCTTAAAGCAACAATTGGTGCACAGAATGTGTTTACCATTTCAAATTATAGCGGGTATGATCCTGAAGTTGGGGCGTATGTTGGACAGGGTTCAAGCGCACAGAACCAGGCGATAGGTATCGATTTCGGACGTTATCCCTTAACCCCGATATATACAGCGACTCTAAACATTAACTTCTAAACTCATTAATATGAAGAAGCTAAATCGAATATATTTTCTTTTCGCCGTAATGGTTGCCGCTATTGTATTTACAGGTTGCAAGAAGAGTTTTCTTGAAAAACCACCTTTAAGCTCAGTAGTTGATGCAAATTTTTATAAAACTGATGAACAGGTGATGGCGGCAACAAGCCTGCTTTATAGCCAGGTGTGGTTTGATTATAATGATAAAGCCATGTATAATCTTGGTGATTTCAGGGGAGGCACTGCTTATTCAGCATGGAATGACAGGGGCAATGTCTTGTTTAATACCACCGGTGACAATGGAGAGAATGGTGCTTCCTGGAGAGCGTTCTTTAACGTGGTGGCGCAGTCAAACCTTGCGATATATAATATCAACAGGTACGCTGGTGAAGCCGTTTCTGCAAGAGTGAAAAAAATGGCGATCGCCGAAGCAAGATTTATGAGGGCATTAGCCTATCGGTTCTTAGTTATGAACTGGGGTCCTGTACCCGTTGTTGAGAATAATTTTGATCACCTGTTTGACACCAGCATTACCCGCAATACAGTACCAAGTGTTTGGAGATTTATCACCAGGGAAATGCGCGCAGCTGCTGAAGATCTGCCTGCAGTAGCCGACCAGGAAGGAAGATTGACAAAATGGTCGGCCGAAGCCATGTTGGCGCGTTTTTACCTGACAAGGGCCGGCGTGGAAGCAACGGGTGGCGTAAGAAATCAGCAGTTCTTAGACAGTGCAAAATATTTCGCCGCAAATGTTATCAATAATAGCGGGAGAAGCTTGTTGAACAGTTATGAAGATCTTTTCAGATATCCTTATGATAATAATTCCGAATCTTTATTCGAGCTGCAATGGGTTTTTTCAGGACCCAGTGTGTGGGGTACGAATAACAGCATGCCCGAATATCTTGCTTATAGCCCGGATATTTCTTTTGGAGGTTGGGGTGGCGATAAAGGCGCTACCTGGTGGCTGGTCAAACAATATGACGGAATCATTGAGCAGGCTAATGGTACATTAAAAGGAAGAACATTAGACCAGCGCCTGCACGCCACCTTTATGTTACCCGGGTTTTATTATCCTGAGATCACGAAAGTGACTGACAGGACCAAGTTGATTTATCCATTTACAGGAACAGATGCCAACTTCCTGGCAGTAAAAAAATATGTAATCGGATCACCGATCGATCTGGCCGGTATCGCTGCTCAGCAACGCTATCCGAACAATACTTACATGATGCGTCTGGCCGAAATGTATTTGATATATGTTGAAGCGGTTATCGGAAATAATCCATCTACTTCCGATGCGCTTGCGATAGAGTATTTTAACAGGGTACATACTAGGGCCGGGTTACCCCCTTACACAGTTGCCGGTCCTAACGGAAGCGGACCTTTGACACTTGATGCACTCTATTCGGAGAGATTCAAAGAATTTGCCATGGAAGGTATGGCATGGTATGATTTTGTAAACCTGCACTACTGGAATCCGCAAAAAGCATATTCAATGTTGAATTCGCAGGATAGGGGTCTGTTTTTCACCCAACCGAATTCAATGCCTAATCCAACAGAATGGACATTTACAAAAACATCATGGTACACAGAAAGAACAATTAACGCAAATGATGGAAATTTTCGCTTGCCAATACCCAATGTTGAATTAAGCCAGGCTCCAAACCTATTGAAGCCTCCTGTTGATTATCCATAAACCTAAAAGATCTTGAACAGAAAAGACTAAGTGCAAATTCCATGTGATCAAAAAAAATTAAAAATATGTACATGAAATCCATAAATAAAACACTGTTAACACTTCTTATAATAATGGGAGCGGTAACTGTATTTAATTCTTGCACAAAGGATGAGGCAGGTACTCCTTCGATAAGTTATGTGAGAATAACAAGACCCGCATCATCGGATTCCCTGTTAGTTGGAGCTGGCCAGGGTCAGTTGATCGCTATAGTTGGAAATAATCTGCAGGATGCAGTTGAGATATGGTTCAATGATCAGCCATCCAGGTTGACACCGACTTACATCACCAATAACACAATTCTTGTCAGAATTCCTACTCAAATACCGATAGCAGTAAACAACAGGATGAAAATAATTTTCAAAAATGGATTTGTCCTTGAACATGAATTCACGGTACAGATAAGCAAACCTTTGATCAGTAGTATGGTTGTTGAACATGTGAAGGAAGGAGGTATTGCAGTAATTAAGGGCGATTATTTTTATGCCCCGCTGACGGTCGAGTTTACAGGTGGAGTTACGGGTCAATTAGCATCGGTCAAGGATAACGAGATTGAGGTGATCGTTCCCGCAGGGGCACAACCCGGGCAGATAACAGTAAGAACAAACTTTGGAGAAACAAAATCTGATTTCTGGTTCAGGGATAACAGGAATCTTTTGATACATAATGATCCATGGACGGGTTGGTGGGGACAGAATCTAGTAGTTCCCGGTACTGATCCATTGGCCATCAGTGGGAACTTCAGCAGGATAACTTCCAATATCGGGGCATGGGCATGGACGGAATGGATCGGGGGAAGAGAAGATGCTTTGGCAACCAGCCGCAATATACCAGACGATGCCGTGATCAATCCTGCGAAGTATAATTTAAAATTTGAGATCAACACGTTGAAGCCATATAATAATAACATGATCAAAATCATGATCGGGCAGGTAAACAGTCCGGATCCTAACTGGAACACTGAACCTTATTTCTTCAGACCGCCTTTCGACACAAAAGGAAAGTGGGAAACAGTCGTGATTCCTTTTGAGGAAGTGGTGGCTAATTACATCACCAACTGGGGCATAAGACCGCAGGGTTATGGGGTAAAAGTTTGGTTCCATGGACCGGGAGCAGTTGACGCAGATGTGGCGTTTGACAATCTACGGGTAGTATTAAAGAGTTTGAAATAATTCATTTAAAAATTATAATCCATCATATGAGCAAGTTAACATCTTCAATACCGATGGCATTTATTTGCGTGATGCTCTCTCTTGTCATCGTATCATCCTGCGATAAAAACGATGATGAAGTAAAGTCCGATAAGATCGAATTGTTCAGTTTTGGACCTACCGGTGCAAGGCATGGGGACACCATACGATTTATCGGTAATAATCTTAACCGGGTAACGGCTATTGAATTTACGGGTGGTACAGCCGCTGTAGTAGATCAAAGTGATTTTAAACATCAGACTTCGGACCTGATAAAATTGATCGTTCCCCAGGCTGCTGAAAAAGGGTATGTAACCTTGAAAACTCCTGATGGCGATATTATAACCAAAACACAATTTAACCTGGATGTATTGGCTACCATTACATCAATGACCTTACAGGCAAGACCAGGTGAAAATATAACAATAGCCGGTACTTATCTTAACTGGGTTGACAGGATAACTTTTAACCGGGATAAACTCGTTCAGACTTTTGTAAGCAAAACATTTAATCAATTAGTAGTCAAAGTTCCGGATGATGCCCAGACCGGTCAGTTGATCCTGCATTACGGTGGAACAGATTCTGCGGATGTGCTAACTGTTGACACGTTAAAGGTCACGTTACCAAAAAGCACTTCATTCTCGCCCAATCCTGTAAAACACCAAACAGACGTAACTATCACCGGAACAGATCTTGATCTTGTGAAGAAAGTAATATTCTCTGGTGTAACTGCGCCGGTTACCACATTTGTGAGCCAGTCTGCAACTCAACTCGTTGTAAAAATTCCTGCATCAACTACGAAAGGCAAAGTAACACTGGAAGCAGCCTCGGGAGTTCAAACCCTATCGGATAATGATCTCGATGTCGTATTACCTGCAGCGACCACAATGACTCCAAACCCGGTAGATCCCGGAACTAATCTTACTGTGACAGGAACAAATCTCGATCTTGTTACTTCAATTACATTTGAGAACGCAGCGGCAGTTACCTCATTTGTGAGTCAATCGGCGACACAAATTGTTGTTGAGGTTCCAATGGGAGTATTAAGGGGAAGGATTAAACTCGGGGTATTAAATTCAACATTGATCGTTCAGTCAACAGATATCCTGGAAATAACCGGAAGTGTGCCACCACCCATTATTGCATTTCCAATTTATAATGATGCATTGACTGCTAACTGGAATGGTTGGCTAGGCGGCGGATGGGGTGGAACAAAAGACCTGAACAACACTTCACCGGTAAGGAATGGGTCGAAGTCCTGCGCTATAAATTATGTCGGCGGCTGGGGATCGCCATTTCAAATTGGGGGTGCCAATATCAGTTTGACACCATATACCACGTTTAAGATCTCTATTTACGGCGGAACTGGCAGTGGCGGTAAAACAATAAAAATCGTCTTCAACGGTTCAAACGGTTATACCATAAATGTTGTGGCTGGTACCTGGACAGATTATGCCATTCCACTATCGGCGCTGACTTCCGGATCTACTTTAAGCGAAATATGGATACAGGAATTCAACGGGGTCGGAGGTTATTCGATCTATGTTGATGAAATCGGTTTGAATTAATGATCTTCTGTGCAAACCTGATTAAGTATAAGCAAAGCAAGCAGTCAGTTTTGACAGTTAAATGTTGCGGGCCGATTCTTCGGCCTGCAACAAATTTGCACCAAAGGTCTCTTCTTTAATTTTTTTATTGCAAGTGAGTATAATGATAAAAAACTGGGTTGTTCTTATTTTATTAGTACCAATAATAGTTATTTCAACTGGTTCTTGTGATAAGAAAGCACCACCGGTTCCACCGGTAACTGATACAACTACCGTCAATCCGCAGGTCGATCCCTCGTTGGCGCCAACCATTGGTTTTTTTATAGATGATTGGGAACCGAAGAATTTCACTATTCCATCTTCCTTCACAGAAGCCCCCTTACCAACAGGAGCAACATTTACTGTGAATGTTGACAGGAGCAACGTAATTACAAAAATACCCCGGTCAATCGCCGGCAATAATGCAAATATCTGGATGAGCCAAATGGTTACAGAGTCTTCATTAATGGATCATCTTACAACTTTGCATCCTCATATCATTAGATTTCCCGGCGGTAGCTTAAGCGATGTTTTTTTCTGGAATGCCCCCGTTAATACGCCTCCCGCTGATGCGCCTCCAACGCTTATTCAGTCAAATGGAAGCAGTGTTCCTGCCGGATATTGGTACGGAACTAACAATCAAAGTTGGACATGTTCAGTAGATAATTATTATAACATGCTTCAACAAACCAATAACAATGGAATGATCACCGTGAATTATGGATATGCGCGTTATGGAACCGGTGTCAATCCTGTTGCAAGGGCTGCACACATGGCTGCGGACTGGGTCAGATATGATAATGGCAGAACAAAATATTGGGAGGTTGGCAATGAAAATTTTGGAGATTGGGAGGCAGGATACAGAATAAACATTGCTACTAACCAGGATAGCCAACCCGAATACATATCGGGTCTATTATATGGCCAGCATTTCAAAGTATTTGCTGACAGTATGAGGAAGGCGGCACAAGAAATTGGAAAGACAATTTATATTGGTGCTGTAATGAATGAATCGGCTCCGCAAAGCTGGTGGACATCAACTGCTACAAACTGGAACACCGGTTTGTTTACAGGTGCCGGCACTTCTCCTGATTTTTATATCGTTCATAATTATTATACACCTTATCTGACCAATGCAAATGCCGACCTGATCTTGTCAACACCCGAAACAGTCACGCAAACAATGATGAATTTTGTTAAACAAACGCTGACAAGTGGAGCCATTGCGCAAAAACCGATAGCCTTAACTGAATTTAATATTTTTTCGACTGGTTCAAAGCAACAGGTCAGCAATATAAATGGACTTCACGCCGTGATGGTGGTTGGAGAGGCGCTGAAGAATAAGTTTGGGATGACAGCACGTTGGGATCTTGCCAATGGATGGGACAATGGCAATGATCACGGCATGTTTAATATTGGTGATGAACCCGACGGAGTACCCAAATGGAATCCGCGGCCCGCTTTTTATTATATGTATTTTTTTGGTCAACTGCTTGGTGACAGGTTGATTTCTTCTACATCTCAATCATCTGCAGTGGTGAGCTATGCCTCTTCTTTCAGTTCCGGCGAAACAGGCGTTGCCTTAATCAATAAATCCACTTCGGCAGCGACCGTACAGGTTGTTATCAAGAATTTTAAAGCAGGAAATAGTTTTTATTACTACAAATTAAATGGGGGTACCGATAATGGAGAGTTTTCGCGACATGTTTTGGTGAATGGGAATGGTTCTTCATTTGCTTCAGGTGGACCAGCCGGATACAAAACGATCAAACCTTATAAAACACCTGCAGCAGATGGCATCAGGGTGAGTATACCCGCACGTGGGGCTGTGTATCTTGTTGTTGAAAAGAAATAGCGGCATGAAAAATATTACTACAGTATACCGCCCTTTTTTTACAATCCTCATTGTTTCTTTTCTTTCCATAAATAATTACGCTCAAAAGTCGGGGAGGCTGATCGATGTAAATGCGACGAAGGAAACAAAGGCATTATTTAAAAATCTCAAGCAATTATCTGAACAACATATTCTCTTTGGCCATCAGCATGCAACGGAATACGGACATGGTTGGTCTGGCGAAGAAGGAAGATCGGATGTAAAATCAGTTACCGGTT
The DNA here is from genome assembly GCA_025929635.1 of Chitinophagaceae bacterium. Taxonomy (GTDB): domain Bacteria; phylum Bacteroidota; class Bacteroidia; order Chitinophagales; family Chitinophagaceae; genus VBAS01. The sequence goes on along the minus strand of JAICPX010000012.1, from coordinate 14,650 downwards.
CTCATCCCGCGGTTATCGGTGTAGATTTTAGCGGGTTGAGCGGGGTACCCGAAGAAAATATGCAGTATACGAAACGACAATTGCAGAAGACAATTGCGGATACCTATGACCGGGGCGGAGTTATAACCGTATCCTGGCATTTCAACAACCCTGTTTCATCTACAAATTTCTATTGGAATGACTCGACTGCATCTCCGGCAGTGAGATATATCATTCCCGGGGGTGCCTATCATCGCAGGTATAAAGAAATATTGAAAACCGTTGCGGACCTGGCCAATTCATCAAAAGGGAAGGATGGGCAGCTTGTACCCATGATCTTTCGTCCTTATCATGAATTTGATGGGGATTGGTTTTGGTGGGGTAAGTCGCATTGCACAATAGATGAGTTTAAAACACTGTGGCGGTTTACCGTTTCTTATCTCAGGGATTCTCTGAATGTTCACAATTTTATTTATGCATTTTCTCCGGACAACAGGTTTTTTACTGAAGAACAATTTTTGGAAAGATACCCTGGTAATGAGTGGGTGGATATGGTAGGAATGGACAATTATGGTGATTTTGGAAGAGATGGAAGATACAATCTTGAGGCAGGCTATAAAAAACTAAAAATAGTTTCTGATTATGCAATTAAAGCGAATAAGCTGGCTGCTTTTACAGAAACGGGTCTGGAATCAATACCGGATACAACCTGGTGGACCAAAACCTTACTAAAAACTTTACAACGTGGCGACCTGAAGCTATCTTATGTATTAGTGTGGCGTAATGATACACGCAGTCCTACCCACTACTATGCGCCATTTCCCGGACAGGTTTCTGAAAAAGATTTTATCCGGTTTTATAACCATCCTTTTACTTTATTTGAAAACGATCTGAAAAAGATCTATAAATGAAAAAACTATTTTTTCTTATTGAAGCATTATCACTGGTTGTTGTCCTGGACGCACAGGTTGTAAAACAAAATGGCAAACTAAGAGTCGAGGGGACACAATTGGTAAATGCAAAAGGAGAACCAATTGCATTGCATGGTATGAGCTTTGGCTGGAGTTGTTTTCATCCCCGGTTTTATACAGCTGGTGCAGTTCATGAATTAGTGAAGGAATGGCATTCAACAGTCATTCGGGCGTCCCTGGGAGTAGAACCCGCTAAAGGATATAAACAAGATTCAGCAACACAAATGCGATTGATAAAAACGGTTGTCGATGCCGCAATCAAAGAGAATGTATATGTTATCATCGACTGGCATAGTCATAATATAAATCTTGAAGAAGCGAAAACCTTTTTCAGGAATATCGCCACAGAATATCATCAATATCCACATATCATTTATGAAATTTTCAATGAACCGGATCATGAAACATGGCCCGAGGTTAAAGCCTATTCTGAAGAGGTGATAAGAGTGATTCGTGCCATTGATAAGGATAATATCATACTTGTGGGGTCCCCGCGATGGGACCAGGAACTGCAGCTACCGGCAGCGGATCCGATCAAAGGGTTTGACAACCTTATGTACACGATGCATTTTTATGCGGGCACACACAAACAGTGGTTGAGAGATCGAACCAACCTGGCTATTGAAAAGGGCCTGGCCATTTTTGTAAGTGAATGTGCCGGAATGGAAGCAACGGGTGACGGTCCGATCGATCATGCCGAATGGAAAAGATTCAAAGATTGGATGGATGAAAGAAAGATCAGCTGGCTAGCCTGGTCAGTGTCTGATAAAGCGGAAACCTGCTCGGTCTTAAATCCAACAGCCGGTTCAAACGGAAATTGGAAAGAATCAGACATTAAAGAATGGGGACGAATAACAAAAAACGCTTTGAAAAGTTATTATTAGCGGTGTTTTGAGGCGTTTCTGTACCTCAACCAGTTTCTCAATTTCTTCTCTCATTGTTACAAGAAAAATAACACAATGCTGGTAAGCAATCAACCTTTTGCAAAAGGATTTTCATTTTATGTAAATTGTAATCAAATTGACTGAAATGAAAACTGCAATTGTCACAGGTGCATCAGGCAACATGGGCCAGGCTGTAATAAAAAAATTTATCGATGAAGGATACCGGGTGGTTGGGACGACGATACCCAATGACCCTGTTCCTGTTGATTTTCCTTCCGGCAAATTTGAAAAGATCATTGTCGATCTCATGAATGAAGACGATTCCCAAAAATTTGTAAACGATATTATTTCAAAATATGGGTCGATAGATGCTGCTGTTTTAACCGTAGGTGGCTTTGCTATGGGTTCCGTGACTGAAACTAAAACAGCAGATATTACTAAACAATATAAATTGAATTTTGAAACGGCTTATAATGTTGCACGGCCAGTTTTTGTCCAGATGATGAAACAAAAAAACGGGAGAGTGTTTATTATTGGATCAAAGCCGGGGTTGAGTGCAAGACATGGGAAAGGAATGGTTGCCTACGGATTGGCAAAGTCACTAATTTTTCGGTTGGCAGAACTAATGAATGACGAAGCAAAAGGAACAGATGTAGTTACGTCCGTAGTTATACCCAGTACAATTGATACTCCGCAAAATAGGAAAGCAATGCCTGAGGCTGATCCTTCAAAATGGGTAAAACCAGAAGCTATCGCCGATGTGATCTATTTTTATTGCACACAACAAGCTGCCACCTTAAGAGAACCGCTGATTAAAGTTTATAATAATGCCTGATTGCCAAAAACTATTCTATACGATTATTCCAGGAGTTGAATGATTCACAGAAACCAGCCCATCCCATTCTCTTATAAAAATTCTGTTGCTGTAAACGTTGATCGCTGCTGTGCTGCAAACTGATCCTGTTGCACACCTGCTGAAATAGCATAGCCAATGTCGCATCTCTGGATCCGCAAGTCCTAAGTTGCTGCCGAAGGCTGGCATTGGCAGTTCTGAGATCCGATATCACAGCATTTAGTTGGTTCACTGAAAGTTGACAGGAGCGAAGCTGATCATTTATTCCATCCCGCTCTGCCATGCACGCTGCCAGTTCCCTGGAAAAGCCGTCACTTCCGCTCCTGATTGTTTCTGTCAGCTGATCGATTTGTTTTTGACGGTCGTCGATCGTTGTTTGCATCGAGGTGATAACAAGCTGCAGGCTATCATTTTTTGAGAGTAAAACTTTGGATCCCTCGTCGCCGCCTGCAACAACAGTTTTTAGTTCCTGGTTTTCTTTCGCAAGGGCTGCGTTTTCTTGTTTCACTGTTTCGTATTCTTCTACGAGTTCTTCATCGGGCCACCAGCTGACCATTCGAGGCAACGGAAAAATATCCGCTTTCATTACACTATTGTTTTGAAACTGGCGGTATACATCGCCGGCAGTTTTCGCTGTTGTGGTGTCGGTTGGAGTAAAGATGTAACTGGCTGTCATTGTATTCAGGCCTGAAGCATTTACAAATATCAATAAGCCGTTTAGAAATGCAAAAAGCCATTTCATGGATTCTTTTTTCTTTGTCTTATACATTATATAAATGGCAAGAGCTTCGCTTAATAAGATTGCGATCAGCCGGTATGTTTTATAATTCAGCCAGGACACATCAACAGCAACGTAGTTGATTGCCCAGCAGGTGAGCCAGACGCCTGCAGAAGCGCCTCCAAGTGTGTAAAAGGTTTTTTCACTGATCAGCTCGGTTGGTAAATTAATAGCGGATCTCTCGTCTGCCATAGCTTTAAATTTTAGATGAAAGATTTTTTTACAGCTACTAATCGCCGATCAACTTGTATTTTCAAAGGGGAATTATGATACTCAGTTCCCGTGCACTGAAGTTCAACTGGGAATAGATTAAAGATAAGCCATAAATATCAGGAACGGTAACTTGCCCAACCTAATTGTTAAGCTGATTATCGACAATGATAATTACTTTGCGACTATTCAATGCTGAGGTTTATTTTTGACCTCATAAATATCATAAGCTTTTAAAATGAAAAGAAAAGATTTTATAAGAAACAGCGGCCTGACCGCGGCCTCATTAGCCGTGATCCCATCCATGAATTTATTTTCTGCACCACCTAAAATAAGAATTGCCATTATCGGCGTAGGTCTTCGCGGGCAAAATCATCTAGACCTTTTGTTGCGCAGGGACGATGTGGATGTGGTTGCGATCTGTGATATTGATGAAAGAATGCTCTCTACAGCTAAAGAAATAATAAGTAAGGGTGGAAAAAAAATGCCACAGATCTTTAGTGGAGACCCATACGCATGGAAAAAAATGCTCGGGTTAAAAGGTATTGACGGTATTGTGATCGCTACCCCGTGGGAATGGCACAAGCCGATGATCATTGGTTCTCTTGAGGCGGGTGTAAAATATGTTGGAACAGAAGTAGTTTTGGGGATCACCATGGAGGATCATTGGGATGTTGTAAAGACCGCCGAAAAATACAATGCTCATGTCATGATGATGGAGAATGTTTGTTACCGTCGTGATGTGATGGCTGTATTAAATATGGTAAGACAAGGTCTTTTTGGTGAATTGATCCATTTACAGGGCGGCTACCAGCACGATCTGCGTGAAGTAAAATTCAATAACGGGAAGGATGCGTATGGGCAAGGTTGTGAGTTTGGAGACAACGCATGGACCGAAGCAAGGTGGAGAACCCACCACTCTGTCTATCGCAACGGCGATCTCTATCCGACACATGGAATTGGTCCCCTGGCACATTATATCAATGTCAATCGGGGCAATCGATTCTTAAACCTGTGCTCATTTGCATCAAAAGCGAGAGGCCTGCATGATCACATAGTAAAAGCATGTGGACCTGATCATCCGAATGCAAAGGTTACATTCAAACTGGGGGATGTGGTTACTACTTCGATAAATTGTGCAAACGGTGAAACGATCTTATTACAGCATGATACTAATTTGCCAAGACCTTACTCCCTTGGTTTTCGCGTACAAGGGACAAATGGTATATGGATGGATGTGGCAAAAGGAATTTATGTTGAAGGAAAAGCAGCCAAGCCACATGAATGGGATGCCGCAAAACCGTGGTTAGATAAATATGATCATCCACTCTGGGTAAGGTGGAGTAAAGAAACTTCAGGCGCCGGTCATGGCGGTATGGATTTTTTTGTGGTACATTCTTTTATTGAATCCATCAAGCGCCAAACGGCTACACCAATGGATGTATATGATGCCGCTGTATGGAGTGCGATCACTCCATTGAGTGAGCAGTCAATCGAACTGGGAAGTGAAACAATTGAATTTCCCGATTTTACGGGTGGACAATGGATGTATCGTAAACCCGTATTCGCATTGAATGATGAGTTTTAATGATGCTAAGGGGATGACTAAAGAGAATCTTACGCTGCGGGAAGTGCTTGATGAATACGGTATCAATGATCAGGTAAACGTCGGACCTTTTGGCAGCGGCCTTATCAACCGCACGTGGATCGTAAGAAGTGCAGGACAGAAATATATCCTGCAAAGAATAAATGATAATGTTTTTAAAGAACCCGGGGCAATTGCTTTTAACATTGAATATTTAGCCCGTTACATAAAACAAAATCATCCGGAATACAAATTTGCTGAGCCGCTGGTGGCATTAAATGGCGCTACGCTGGTAAAAAAAGAAAATGGTTATTACAGGATGTTTGTTTTTATTGAAGCGTCACATACTATTGATGTTGTAGAAACAGCACAGCAAGCTTATGAAGCGGCCACACAATTTGGAAGGTTTACAAGAGTGTTTGATGGGATAGCGGTAAGTAATTTAAGAATAACAATTCCTGATTTCCATAATCTTTCACTACGTTACCAGCAGTTTATAAAAGCTATCGGAAGTGGAAATGCGGAGAGGAAAGCGCAGGCAGCCACTTTGATAAATTCACTCCGGGACCATTCTTCAATCGTTACCGGGTATGAAACGATCAAAACAGGTAAGAATTTTTTAAAAAGGGTTACACACCACGATACAAAGATCAGCAATGTGTTGTTTGATGACAATAATAAAGGTATTTGTGTGATCGATCTTGACACGGTAATGCCGGGCTATTTTATCAGTGATGTAGGGGATATGATGCGTACCTATCTTTCCCCGGTCAGTGAGGAAGAACCTGATTTTTCCAAAATAGTGATAAGAGAAGATTTTTATGAGGCAATAGTAAATGGGTATTACAAAGAAATGAAAGATGTACTAACAGATGCAGAACGGGAACAATTCTTTTATGCCGGCTGCTTTATGATCTATATGCAGGCACTCAGGTTTCTTACAGATTATCTTAATAAAGATATTTATTATGGAGAAAAGTACCCGGGCCACAACCTCACGCGGGCCGGGAACCAGGCCGTGTTATTGCAGCGGTTACTGGAGAAAAAGGACCGTTTGAACTTCATTAACTAAAAATGTTCTAAAAAAAATTTGCGCAACTGTATGGTTGCGCTTATATTTGCAACCGAACGGTTGCCAAAAACCCGTTTAACAATAAATGAGACGTGACGTATTCCAGGCAATTGCGGATCCAACGCGAAGGGATATCCTGGAAATGCTTGCCAAAGAAGCCATGACACCCAATGGTCTTGCCGCGAACTTTCACACAACGCGGCAGGCGATATCAAAGCATATTAAGATCTTAAGCGAATGCCAATTAGTAACACAGGAATATTCCGGCAGGGAGATATATTATTATTTTAATTCAAAAAAATTGAAAGAAGTTGATAAATGGCTTCAGCCATTCAGGGAAATGTGGGACAAACGGTTCGATCAGTTGGACACAGTATTAAAAAACTTAAAAAACAAAAGATCATGATCCTAAACAAAGAAACGATCTACAAGAAAGATCTGGACAACAGGAAAATCTATGTAAAAAGAGAATTTGATGCCCCGGTAGAAAAAGTCTGGAGAGCATGGACAGAACCGGGATTACTCGATCAATGGTGGGCGCCAAGACCCTGGAAAGCAATTACCATGTCCATGGATTTCAAGAATGGCGGCAGGTGGTTCTATTATATGGAAGGGCCAGACGGGTCTAAACATTATTGCAGTGCGGATTATACCGCTATTGTGCCAAACAAAAGCTACGAAGCACTTGATGCATTTTGTGATGAGAAAGGAAATATTAACACAGCGTTTCCCCGCATGCAGTGGAAAGTTGAATTCAAAAAGGTTAATGGGGCAACACAAGTGGAAGTTGAGATCAGTTTTGATTCGGTTGAATCATTGAATAAGATTGTCGAAATGGGATTCGAGGAAGGATTTGCAATGGCACACAACAACCTCGACGAGTTGTTGGCAAAGTAAATTTTTAATATTTCAGTGTTTTCGTGCTTCCGGGCAATGAAAAAACCACCGTGGCACGGAAGCACTGAATTTTCTTGAAACTTTCTTTATGTCAATTCCTTACGAATCCTTGTGAGATATTTCTTCTTGTAGTAATACTGTTTTACCTGCAGCAGGTCTTTTTCTGTAGTAACACCCTCCCGATAGTTTTCAATAATGTTCTTGACCGGATCATAGATCTCAGACTGCAGGTTATCAATTGCAGATTGCAAGTGTGATTTCAAATTCGGATCGTCTTCCGCATCCATTAGTTTTTCATTTATTTCCAGCACTTCCATTAAGAAATCTGGTGGCAATTGATATTTTTCTTCTTCTTCCAATAAACCTTTTAGTTGCAACACATATTTTATTATGTCATCTTCGCTTTGAAAGGTCTTAAATGCCTTGTTGAGATTGGCGGTAATATCCAGCGCCTTTTCTTTTTCTGCAGGTGTTGCATTGGCATAAAAATCGGGGTGAAATTTTCGGCTAAGTTCAAAAAATTTCCTGGGCAGGTCAGTTTTATCAACTTTTAATTGAATGGGAAGCCCAAATATTTCGAAGTAGTTCATGCCTGCAAAGTACGGAGAATTGTAAAGGAGGTGAGACGTGAGACATCAGATCTGAAGTCGTCGATCTGCCGGCCTGGCGCCTGAACTATGCCGCTTGACATCCCACGTCTGACGTCTCGGACTGACGGAGGTTGAAGAGAATTGTTGCAGTATACCAGGTGGGGGACCACGCAATGGGAACTTAACCAGGACCATACAGCCGGTATCAATAAATATTTAAATTCGTACCAGTTAAATAAAGTTTAAAATTCAAGGTTACAAATTTAGTTTCTTCGGGTACAAATAAAAGGATAAGTATGGAGGTGATCAGAAAGCTGAGCGATGCAGAGCTGCTGGCTGCCATACGGCAGGGCAGTGGATTGGATGCTGCTATTAGATCTGTTTACCGCCAGCATTTTGAAAGCCTGGCATGGATCATAAAGAACAACGGTGGCAGTCAGCAGGATGCAGAAGATATTTTCCAGGAAGTATTGGTGAATTTTCTCGGGTTGGTACAACAGGATAAATTTCGTGGGGAATCGAGTGTAAAGACTTTTTTATTCTCGATGACAAAGCACACATGGCTAAATGAACTAAAGAAACGGGGGAGGACCGAAGTACGGGAATTGAGGTATGAAAAAGGAAGTGATCAACAGGTAACAGATGTGAGCCAGGTAATTGCAGAACGTGAAGCAAGAAAGCAGGTAATGTATGTGGTAGAGCAGCTAGGTGATGCCTGCAAAAAAATACTGGTGATGTTCTACTATGAGAACCTGTCAATGAAAGAGATGCTGGCCCGCCTGGATTATGAAAATGAACAAGTGGTCAGAAATAAAAAATACAAATGTTTGAAGCAACTGGAACAAATGATAACAGGCAACCCATCACTCTGCCAAGACCTAAAAAGTATTTTGCATGGATAATTCTACACAATATGACCTGATACGATATATAGATGGGGAGATGGCACCGGGTGAAGAAGCGGAATTTGAAAAGCGGCTGGCGGTAGATGAATCCTTGCAAAAGGAATTAGACAACCTGCAGTTGGCTGCGAAGGCGGTCAGGCAATATGGTTTAAAAGAAAAGGTTGGTGACATTCACCGCCAAATGATGAAAGAATTGCCAACAGGTAGCCCGGTTAAACCGATCCGCAAGACCCGGCGCATCATTCGTTATGCAGTGGCAATAGCGGCCAGTGTATTGCTGGTTATTGTGTTGTTCGAAGGATTTAAATTTTATACACTTTCACCGGAAAAACTTTATGCCCAAAATTATACCGCTTATGAATTAACTACTACCCGTAATGCCATTAACAGTTCATCCGCCATTGAAAATGCTTACCAGCAAAAAAATTATGAAGAAGTGATAAAGCTGAATGCCAATTCTGTGTTATCGATAAAAGACATCTTTCTTACGGGGATGGCTTATCTCGAAACAGGAGACCATTCCCGGGCGATCAGCTCCTTCCAGGTAGTGATCACAGATGTAAAAGATGATAAAACGGTGCTCAGGGATGCTGCCGAGTATTACCTGGCGCTGGCTTATCTGCAGAATCGTGATTATGACCAGGCCATTGAACTGATGAATGCGATACGTAATGATTCGTCCCATTTATATAAAGCGAAGTTTAACCGGAAGTACATCGGCCTGGTTAAACGATTGAAGTGGAAATAAATTCACTTCTGGTTAGTAGCAGGTAAAGTCTCTCGTAAGGGAGACTTTATTATTCATTAGCTGGATCAGCATTCCATTGAAAAACTTCGACCCCTCCAGGTTGATCTGGCGTTGCTTATGTATCTGAGATTTTTTTATTAAAAGAGTTTCATGTAGTCTATGTCAAGCGACATGTATGTCGCTTATGTCAAATGAAATATTTTTTTTCGTGGTAACACCATGCATGAATAGTAATAGAACGAGTCATTGAGAATAACTTCCTTAGTTCTTTTAGAATTCCGACCGATGCGTATTCAGTGGCGAAATTTTTGCAAGAATGGTTACAGATCCAGATCCTGTGTTTACTAAATCTCCGGGATCAGGCATTTTCTCTGAGCCGTATTCTTAATCCCTAAAATAATGACCAACATGAGCAGGCAATTTGTTTACCTCATTCTTATGAGCGTATCGCTGCTGTTTATTTATTCCTGTAAGCATTCGGCAGGCGAACTGATCGGCAATGGAACCGGAAACGGTGGAGCGGGTGGTGGAGGTTCTTCGACACCCTGCGATCCCTCCAAAATTTATTTTCAACAACAGGTGTTACCAATACTCGTATCCAATTGTGCGATGAGTGGTTGTCACGACGATGTAACACGCAAAGAAGGCGTAGTGCTTACATCATATCAAAAAGTAATGGCAACCGGGGACATCACCCCCGGAAATGCAGGCGGCAGTAAACTTTATAAAGTGATCGTTGAAACGGACCCCGACGACAGGATGCCACCACCTCCTCAGAGTCCTTTAAACGCACAACAGGTGCAGATCATTTACAATTGGATCCAGCAGGGAGCAAAAGATATTGTCTGCGCCAACATGTGTGACAGTTCCATCTTCAGTTATAGCGCTGCAATACAACCCATCATTCAGAATAAATGCCAGGGATGCCATAGTGGTACCAATGCGCAGGGCAGCGTTGATCTTAGCACGTATACATCCGTGAAAGCCAAAGTTGCCGATGGAAAATTGTGGGGTTCGATCAATCATCAAAGCGGTTACTTTCCCATGCCAAAGAATGGAACAAAACTCTCTGACTGCGAGTTAAGCCAGTTCCAAAAGTGGATATCATCCGGGGCACCTAACAATTAACTTTTGATCTATGAATAAACTGAAATTAGTTTTCATCATTTGCATTGCCGCGGTTACCGGATGTTATTACGACAAGGAAGACCTTTTATACCCGGCAGGCAACTGCGACACTTCAAGTAGTTCTTATTCCAGCGTTGTGCAGCCGGCTTTACAAACGTATGGTTGTATTGGATGTCATAGCGGTTCGGCGCCATCTGGAAATATTTCTCTCAGCACTTATGAGAACGTAAGAACCTATGTCCAGAATGGCAAACTGTACGGCAGCATAACACATACATCCGGATTTGTTGCCATGCCGCAGGGTGGGAACAAAATGAGTACCTGCGATGTCAATAAAATAAAGGCCTGGATTGATGCTGGCGCATTGAATGACTAAAATTCCTGTTATAAAATGAGCCTTTTGCAAAATCTCTGGCCTTCTTGATAAAACTAAAAAAATATGCATATGAAAAAGAAAAGGATCGTTCTTGGGTTTTTCGTCGTTGCAATCATTGGTGGAGCATGGTTTGGCTATAGCGAATACAATCGTAAGGTCAGGGACCTCGCAAATGTGAGGGCCCAGGTAACTATGCAGGCAAATGAATTGATTGCGGCATTTGAACAAAATGAAGTAACAGCAAATGCAAAGTACCTCGACAAGATCATTGCGGTAAAAGGAATTGTAAAAAAGGTTGAAGAAGATGAACGGGGATACATTTCATTTATTCTTGGCGATGAGGGCAGCATGTCATCGGTTCGGTGCAGCATGGATTCCGTGCACGTAAAAGATATCGTCCATGTCAAAGATGGTGCTGATGTCACCATAAAAGGAGCCTGTACTGGTTTTAATGCCGATGAACTATTAGGTTCAGATGTAATTCTTAATCGTTGTGTAATTGAAGACTGAAAATAAGATTATCAAACTTTAAACAAAGCAGTTATGAAAAAATTATTTGTAATCATCGCAGCTGGTTTAGTTACAACATCATCGCTGGTTGCGCAGGATAAATATTTTACCAAGAGCGGTAGAATAAATTTCATGTCAAAGGCGACGCTTGAAAATATTGATGCCAATCATAAAAGTGTTACCTGCGTTTTGGATACAAAAACAGGAAATATGCAGTTTGCAGTATTGATGAAAGGATTCGAGTTTGAAAAAGCATTGATGCAGGAACATTTCAATGAGAATTATGTAGAGAGCCATAAGTATCCAAAAGCTGAATTCAGGGGGCAGGTTGTAAATAATCCGGAGATCAATTATACAAAAGAGGGAATCTATCCGGCAAAAGTAAAGGGAACCCTCACTATCCATGGAGAAACCAGGGAGGTTGAGACAACTGGAAACGTTGTTGTTAAATCAGGCAAACTCCAGGCTGCAGCTGAATTCACGATCCTGCTTTCTGATTATAAAATTGAAATACCCAAAGTAGTCAAGGATAATATTTCCAATACCGTAAGAATAACAATTGATTGCTCTCTTGAACCTTTGAAAGGGTAAGCTGTCAAAATAAAATGTAAGGCAATGAAAAAAAACAGTTTTCTATTGGTAGTAATGATCTCTTTCCTGGTCCGGCTACATGCACAGGACGACCTGTTAAGCCTGGTTGGTGAAGACAAACCGAAGAAGGAGTTTGTTGAATACGCCTTTAAGTCAAGCAGGGTGATCATGAGTCACAGCCTGGAAGTAATCAGGCCAGGCGTTATGGATTTTCGCATACTTCATCGTTTTGGCAATATTAATGGCGGAGCTTACGAGTTTTTTGGGTTGGATAATGCAACAATGCGTATGGGTTTTGACTTCGGTCTGACCAGGAACCTGATGATCGGGATCGGTCGCAGCACCAATAAAAAAGAACTGGACGGCTTTGCCAAGTATCGCCTCCTCCACCAGGCAAAGCAAGGAGGGTTACCATTTTCATTATTATTTGCAGGCGGTGGAAGTCTGACCACTTTACGGAACACAGATACTACAAGAAAAAACTATTTTTCTTCCCGGATGGGATTTTATGGCCAGGCAATTATAGGCAGCAAACTGAGCGAGGGATTTACCATTCAACTCATGCCAACCGTTGTTCATCGCAATCTCGTTCCCACTGTTAATGATCCTAATGATATGTTTGCTGTTGGTGTAGGAAGCCGGTTAAAATTAAGCAGGAGACTATCATTAAATATTGACTATTATTACCGCATAAATCCGAATGAAGCTGACGGTACAAAAAACCCTTTATCGGTTGGATTTGATATTGAAACGGGTGGTCATGTTTTCCAGTTACATTTTACCAATGCAGTTGGAATGAATGAAAAAGTGTTTCTAACGGAAACGACAAATGATTGGACAAATGGAGATATCCAGTTTGGGTTTAATATTTCACGATCATTCCAGATTAAGAAGAAGAAATAGCGCCCGGTTTTTTCTTTCGGACAAAGAAGATTAGTGAAATGATTACTATTGAGATGGGGATCAGTAACCACCAGTTAAAGACTGACGGAGATGATGACTCGTATTCACCAATAAAAATAATATGGGCCCAATAGTTAGGAGTTTTTAATCGCTCATCAATTTCATTGCTATTCAACAGATCAAGTTTTGCCAAATGCAGCGCCTGGTCTGTTGTTTTTTTATTGTCAAGATAATGGTGTAACCGGCGGGTCAGGTAAGCGGTCGTTTTATCTTCTGCTTTCCATAATGAAGTAACAATATCCGGGCAGCCGGCATAAGCAAATGCGCGGGAGAGACTCATCAGGCCCTCTCCATGAACCAGCTGCCCTGTTCCTGTCTCACATGCGCTCAGTATGACCAGTTGTGTACTGTCGAGCGCAAGATCATAGATTTCCTGTGCATACAAATGGCTGGTGGTCGAGTCGGGATCATTATTCGCAAATGCTATATAAGACTGTGAGGGAACACTATCGTTTACCCTGGCATGTGTTGCAAGATGGATGACCGCAAGCGTATTGGCATGGATTAAAAAGGTCTCTTTCGTGGCCTCAGTATCAAAAAATCTCTTTCCTTTCAAATCGTTAATCTCGTCGGCAGAATAAGCAAGTTTATGATCACGGGCATTGGCAAAAGGTGCAAAGGAGAGAATACCAGCCGGGGCGATCTTTCTTTTCCTTTTTTCAAGCAAGGAAGCCGAATACTGGTATTGGACTGAATATTTTTGGACTAAATAATTTCCGGTGGAATCCTGCAGCGCTTCAAAAGGGATATAATTCAACTCATCGTCCGGAATAATGATCAGGCGGTTCATGCCTGAGATGTTGGAATAAACCGGGCTGATCAGCCAGGAATAAAGTCTTTTCGAATTAGTGTGGGCTTCAAACCTGTTTTGATCAGCGACATTATGCAATGCCCGGATAAAGCTATCAATAGTGGAGTAAAAAATTTCCCGCAGGGGGATTTTCTTATAAATAAAATTATTCGTGGTAAAACACAAGATCAGCAGTTCTTTTTCCGAAAGATGATAGGAAAGAAGCGCCGTATTATTATCGATCAATTTGTTCCTTAGCCAATTCACAGAGGGGATGGCCGGTTTGCTATATTTATTCTTATTTCTTGCTATAATATTCTCCTGGATCTTGCCCAGCTCGATCTCGAGGTCACGGATTGAATTGCTGATTTCCTTTAACTTTTCCGCATCGTTTTCCTTCGCTGCCTTTAATGAAAGTCTTGTGATCGCGGACCTTTTAATCCTTTCCTGGTCTGATTGTGGTAAGCTGTCTTTGTTTCTTAATTCATCTTTATAAACATTATAAGTTAAAATAGAACCCTTGTTCATTTGATCGAATTGCCAGGCCTGTTCGAGGTAAGTTTCATCCCGTGTCTGCTCAAATAGTAATAGGCTAATATCGATGGGTTTGCTATGTACGCCATATTTTATATTGTTGAGGAACAGCCTCGCTTCGTCGGAATCATAACTTCTTTCAACATACTCCGCAAGTTTAAAAGCGGAATTGTAGGCATCAAGTGAGGCTTTCAAATAAGTAATGTTCTTTTCTTTTTCATACAGTTTGTCAAAGGCTTCGGCTTTGGAAGTGAGTGTGCTGAATAAATTGATATAGGAGAACACG
>JAICPX010000417.1 GCA_025929635.1 Chitinophagaceae bacterium | reverse complement strand
CTGTTGTAATGACATCATCACTGGCTTGTGCGAGTCCAAACACAGCAACGTCAACCGGAATTACAATGATAGTTACGTCAACCGTTGCTCCATCAGTAAACATTTCCGCTAATCCCGGCAATACGATTTGTGCAGGAACCAATGTAACCTTTACTGCAACACCAAGCAATGGGGGCACGCCATCCTATCAATGGAAATTGAATAACAACAACGTCGGTACAAACAGCAGCACTTACTCCAACAGTACTTTGTCAAATGGAGATGTCGTAACTGTTGTAATGACATCATCACTGGCTTGTGCGAGTCCAAACACAGCAACGTCAACCGGAATTACAATGATAGTTACGTCAACCGTTGCTCCATCAGTAAGCATTGCCGCTAATCCCGGTAATACGATTTGTGCAGGAACCAATGTAACATTCACAGCTTCACCAACGAATGGCGGGGAAAACCCATCTTATCAATGGAAGTTGAATAATAACGATGTTGGCAGTAACAACAATACTTATTCTAACAATACATTGGCAAACGGAGATGTCGTGACAGTTATAATGACGTCATCTCTCACTTGTGCCGATCCATTATCTGCCACTTCCAATTCAATGGTTATTTCAATAACTTCCGGTGGCCTTAATGCGGGTATAGTATCAATTGGCAATAGACATAGATGTCCCCAAACCCTGCAGGCAAATCCGGGTGGTGATGTTACTTACCAATGGTATAAAGATGGTCTCGGAATACCAGGCGCAACGGATCGCAGATATGTAGCCAATAGCAATGGAAAGTACGCCGTTCGTGTCACAAGAAATGGTTGTTCTGCTCTGTCTCCCGAGACAGAGGTAACCGCTTGTCCGTCGGGCCAAACAAGAACTAATACAAATACGGAATTCATACAAAAAGAACTTTCTTTAATCCGCCAGGAGAGTATAAATATTTATCCTAACCCGGCAAGTGATTATATAACCATCAATTTACCACAATCCGAAAATGAAGGAGAGGCAACTGTGCAACTTGTAACATTGCATGGCCAGGTATTACTGTCGCAAAAATTACATATAGTGAAAGGAAGGATCGGCAGTACGTTAAAATTAAATGGTGCGTGGAAGGATGGATTGTACCTGGTAAAAGTGACTGTGAACAATAAAACCTATGTTGGTAAACTAATAAAGATAAAACCATAGTTAGGCCACCATCCATCAAGCCCGGTTAATGCCGGGCTTTTTTATTGGCAATAAAAAGTAATTATAAATAACTTTCAGACTTCTATAATCATTTCAGCAATATTTAAGATATTACAAGACAAATCTTGCTCAATTGTCATCTAAGACCGAATTAAAAAGAACGCTAACACCGCTAATGTTATGGGGCCTTGGTGTTGGATACGTCATCTCCGGAATGTATTTCGGTTGGAATCTTGGTCTTGAGAAAGGTGGAACGCTTGGTCTCGCTATTGCTACTGTTTTCATTATTATCATGTACGTCACTTTTACGTTTAGTTATACTGAGCTTGCTTGCGCCATCCCGAAAGCTGGCGGCGGGTTTGATTATGCGAGCAGGGCATTAGGGAAAGATCTTGGCTTTGTTGCCGGCATGGCGCAAAACATTGAATTTATATTTGCGCCACCGGCCATTGCATTTGCTATCGGTGCTTACTTTAATTTATTTATTCCTCAACTGCCTGTTTTAGGGATCGCGATTTTTGCATACTTGCTTTTTACGGCTTTAAATATTTATGGTGTAAAAGCTGCTGCAACCTTTGAATTGGTGATCACGATCCTTGCGGTTGGAGAATTATTATTGTTTAGTGGCATTACTTTGCCGCACCTGGAAATAAAAAATCTGCAACAGAATGCATTTCCGAATGGATGGGAAGGCGTATTAGCAGCAATTCCTTTTGCAATATGGTTTTTTCTTGCCATTGAAGGAGTGGCGAATGTCGCCGAAGAAGCCATAAAGCCGCAACGAACAATTTTAATAGGTTTTGGTTCTGCCATCCTTACACTGGTTGTTTTATGCATTCTCACTTTTACCAGTTCGGTTGGAGTTGCAGGCTGGGAAGCGATCGTTTATAAAGCAGATGGTACTACCTCAGATTCACCATTACCATTAGCATTGGGTAAAATTGTAGGAGGAAATAATGTGCTTTATCATTTACTGATCACAATCGGATTATTTGGATTGATCGCCTCGTTTCATGGAATTATTTTAGCAGCAGGCAGGGCCAGCCTTGAATTTGGCAGGGTAAAGATGGCGCCGTCCTTCCTTGGTAGAATACATCCGCGTTTTCAAACTCCCGCCAATGCGCTTCTGGTAAATATGATCATCGGCATCGTTGCATTGTTGACAGGCAAGACAGCCGAAATAATTACGATCTCTGTGTTTGGCGCTTTAACTTTATATATTATATCAATGGTAGCATTATTGCAATTACGAAAAAAAGAACCTGGGCTTGAACGACCATTCAAAGCGCCGATGTACCCAATATTTCCTGTGATTGCTTTGATCATTGCAGTTGTCTCATTCGTAGCAATGACGATCTATAATCTTAAATTGGCTTTAATATATTTTTTATTGATCGGGTTGTGTTTTGCTGCATTTAAAATGTTTGGCAAAAAAACCACTGGGGTTAGTTTACCTACATAATATTTTTTTATGACTACCAAAGAGATCATTCAATATGTAAAAGGGCATCCTTCCGGAAAGGTAAAGATCGCATTTACGGATATTGACGGCATTTTAAGAGGAAAGTATATCTCGACAGAAAAATTTCTTTCGGTTGCAGATTCACACCTTGGATTGTGTAATGTTGTTTTTGGTTGGGATGCCAATGATGTAGCCTATGACAATGGAACTTATACAGGATGGCATACCGGTTATCCTGATACGCCGGCAAGAATCGATCTTTCAACATTCAGAAAAATACCATGGGAAAATGATGTTCCGTTTTTTCTTGGCGAAATAATTAATGAGAAAAGCAAACCTGCGCATGTATGCCCGCGGCAATTAATAAAAAAAGTATTGGCTGATGCAAAGGAAATGGAGTTTACCCCGTTGTTCTCGCAGGAATTTGAGTGGTTCAATTTTGCAGAAACACCGCAAAGCGCCAATGAAAAACAATTCAGGAATCTTACACCCCTTACACCTGGAATGTTTGGCTATTCGATTTTAAGAAGCTCATTGGAGAATCAATTTTTCACTGAATTGTTTGAACTATTGAAAAACTTTAATGTCCCCCTTGAAGGCTTACATACGGAAACCGGGCCCGGCACTTACGAAGCTGCGATCATGTATTCCGGTATTACGGAAGCTGCTGATAGAGCGGTCCTGTTTAAAACTGCTGTAAAAGAAATTGCTTATAAGTTTGGCATCATGGCCACTTTCATGGCAAAGATCAATGAGAACCTGCCGGGTTGCGGCGGACATGTGCATCAAAGTTTGTGGGATAAGAAATCAGCAAAGAATCTTTTCTATGATGAAAAAGATAAAACGAAGATGAGTAGTGTGATGAAAAGCTACGTGGCCGGACAGTTATATTGTATGCCGCATATCTTGCCAATGTATGCACCGGTGATCAATAGCTATAAACGTTTAGTGGAAGGTGCATGGGCGCCCACAACTCTTACCTGGGGAATCGATAACAGGACAGTGGCATTGCGCGTTCTGAACAATAGCAGCAAGTCATGTCGGGTTGAAACGAGGGTGATCGGTTCTGATGCAAACCCTTACCTGGCAATGGCCGCTGCTTTGGCTTCGGGATTGTATGGAATTCGTAAAAAACTAAAACTAACACAGCCTGCCGTGACGGGTAACGGGTATAAAGAATTTTCATACGGCGTATTGCCAAAAACACTTGATGAAGCTACAGAAATGATGAAGAAATCCGGAGTAGCAAAAGAAATTCTTGGAGAAAAATTTACGGAGCATTTTATACAATCCCGGGAGTGGGAGTGGAGGCAACACTTAAAGGCAGTAACTGATTGGGAGTATAAAAGGTATTTTGAAATAATTTAATCAGGTTCCGGAAGTTCCATAAGTTCAAAAAGTTTAACTGTCTACTATGAAAGAACTTTTAAACCTATTGAACCTTTTAAACCTTTGAAACACTTAACAATGATATTCGATAAAGTTTATCAATATAATTTTCCAACTATCATACGGTTTGGAATTGGGTCAACCAGGGAGTTGGGAGATTACCTTCTTAAGAATAATTTACATCGACCGTTGGTTGTAACTGATCCGAATGTTTCGCAGTTGGGATTT
>JAICPX010000228.1 GCA_025929635.1 Chitinophagaceae bacterium | reverse complement strand
TCACAGATGCAGGGCTTTTCATTTGTAAACTTACTTAAGGGTTCTATATCGGGCTGGCAAAGAGACAAAGTGTTTTATGAGTATTACTGGGAATCGGCGTTCCCGCAAACGCCAACAACATTTGCCGTGAGATCAGACCGGTATAAATACGTTTACTACAATGGTGTTTGGGATATCAACGAACTGTTTGACCTGCAAAATGATCCTTATGAAATGAATAACCTGATAAGAGATACAGCATATAGAAAAACTGGGCTCCAGTTAAAAGATGAATTATTCAACTGGTTGAAAGAAACCGGCGGTCTGCAGATCCCCTTAAAAAAAACGATTAACAACCGGAATGACAATTTATACCGCGGAACTTATTAGGTTTACAGGGTGAAAGAGAATTCATTGCCACTTGCACGTTCGGTAGAAGACACGCAGATCTTGAGGCAGGCACATGTTTTGCATTTTCAAAAAAGATACTGATTAAACCATTTTTATGAACAGGCGTTTTGTTCAGGAATTACTTAATAATTATAAACCAGGCTTGAGTCTTGAACAAGCTTTTTATACAAGCAACGATGTGTTTCAAGCAGAGTGGAATTCTATTTTTAGAAAGAATTGGCTTTATGCAGGTAATACCGCTCAAATTCCAAAACCAGGAGATTACTTTCTTTATCAACTGCAAAATGATTCAATAATCATTATCCGAAGCAATAATAGTGAAGTTCATGCCCTCTATAACACCTGCAGGCACCGTGGTTCAGCAATTTGTTTAGAAGATAGCGGGCATGTTGCGAAACTCATCTGTCCTTATCATCAATGGGTATATGATAAGGACGGCACCTTGTTAAATGCACGGATGATGCCCGATGATTTTGATAAGGAGAATTATGGTTTGCACTCAGCACATATCCAGGTTGTGGAAGGGTTGATCTTTGTTTGTCTTGCCAGCACAGCTCCTGCCTTTACTGCTATCAAAAAAAGCCTGGCACCGTATTTAAAACCTTACAAGATCAACGAAGCAAAAATTGCCCGTATAAAAAATTATACGTTACAAGCGAACTGGAAATTGGTGGCCGAAAATTTCCGTGAGTGTTATCATTGCGGGGGCGCTCACCCGGAATATTGCAGCGCTGTCATCGGCGCCAACCTGAGGGAGGATACAAATGAACTGATACTAGCCAAGCAAAAATTATGGAGTGAAAAAGGATTGGCAACAGCACTTGTTGAGGTAACCGAAGGAACCACGACCTATGCTATTCGTTATCCACTACGCCCAGGCATCGAAAGCTATAGCGTGGATGGAAAAAAAGTTTCACTACCAATGGGTATGCACAAGGATCATGATGCCGGTGTCGTAGGCCTGGTCAATTATCCAAACTTCTGGATGGACGCGGTGAGTGATTATATATGGACAATGCGTGTTACGCCGGTCAATCCATCAACCACCGATGTACAATTTTGTTGGTTAGTTGACGCAAATGCAATAGAAGGTAAAGATTATACATTAGAACATTTAACTGAGTTTTGGGAAATAACCGGCGACCAGGATGGTAAACTTTGTGAAAACAATTTTAAAGGCATACAAAGCAGTGCCTACCGGCCCGGTCCTTATGCACCGGTAGAAGACCAGGTCACAAATTTTGTTGACTGGTGTGTAAATGAAATGAAAGGGCACGTGGAAGAAATGCAAAAAATTGGTGCATAACCACAATGAAAGTTATCATAACAATTACTTCTTTACTCCTTTTGAGTAATTGTCGTCTGACTCCTTAACTAACCTTAAGAAATACAACCTGGATAATAGCGGGGATGATTATTGTCCCAAATGCAAAAACAAATTACCCTAATAAATAGTCCTTAACCGTTATGTAATTTTCCTTTCCCGTTTGTTGATTGAATTTTTTTTTGCCTGAGAAAGATCCAGATCATGATCACCAACACCAGTACAATTCCTGCATTCAGTAAGAATATTTCTGCGAGTGTGTTTCCATTGCTCAATAAAAAACCTGTCCAGTAATTGCCCGCAATAGCGCCGGCGCCAAAATAAGCAGCATATAAAAGTGACTGACCGGTTGCCAGCCAACGTTCATCGACCAGCTTGTTTACATACTCAACACATACTACCCAAAAAAGACTCCAGGAAAATCCATGCAACAATTCAACGGGTAAAGTGGCAACAGGATCTTTGATAAAATAATACAAGGTCATCCTGATAGCTGTAGCCAGCACGGTTATAAGCAAAGTTGCTTTCAACCCCAGCCGCAAAATGATCCGTGCAGAAAAATAAAAAACCGGCAATTCACACAATCCCTGGAATGATAAACCGTAGCCGACCAGCGAATCTGTTGCGCCATTGCCTTTAAGATAAGTTGAATAAAAATTCCAGATTGTAGTGGCCCCTAATGACACAATGAAAACACAGAACAGCAGGAATTGTAATGATGGGTTTTTTATTACAGACCACACATTTCCATAAGCACTGACCCGGCTTTTCTCATGCAATTCGCCTTCCAGGAAAAAACAAAAAATAAATGCCAGCAACATGGTAATAGATGAAACAATAAATATTACCGTGATATCGACCGCATCAATTACCTGTCCGGTAATAATGGTGGTGAATGCAAAACCTGCCGCGCCAAAAAAACGTAAGCTGCCATAAGAAAACTTTGGGTTGTGTTTTGCGATTTGCAATGCCATGCTATCCAACACGGGCTGAATGGTGTTGTAGAACAATGACATGACTACTGTAACTATGATCAACCCGGCAAAATCATTGTCGCGCAAATACCCCAGGTAGCTTATTGATGCCAGCAGGGTAGACAGCAACAAAGTTTTTTTATGGCCCAATTTGTCAGCAAGAAAGCCGTATACCGGTTGCACAACAAACATCATGATCGGTGTAATGCTGAGAATTAATGCGCTTTCCGTTTCTGTTAATCCCTTGTGAACACAGTAATCATATAATTTGGGAAGCCAGGCTCCTGTGCAACAGAACACCAAAAAATAGACAATGCGAAGTGCAGTGGCTTTTGACATTAATCAGGATTGCTTAATAGAGAAGCCGCATCATCATCAACAAGCACAAAGCCATTTTCATGTTGTTGCATGATGCTGGCCGGAAAATACTCAGTGACCGGGCCCTGCACCGTTTTCTTTATCACTTCTGCCTTCTTTGATCCATTGGCCATTAAAAAAACCTTTTTTGCGTTCAGCAAATGTTTAAATCCAATGGTGATTCCCTGGCTAAGCTCGACCTTTTCATTGAAATATTTTTGCCCTACTGATCTTGTTATTTCATCCAGGTCGATGATGTGTGATAAGTTGTCGAAAGAAGATCCGGGTTCGTTAAATCCAATATGACCATTCATACCGATACCAACGACCATGATATCAATCCCATTTTTTTCATTAATGAACTTATCCATTTTTAAACATTCGTTTCTTAAATCGTCTGCCAATGCATCAAATAAGAAATATTGTGAAGTCATTAATTGTAGCGGCCCTATCAGGTTATTCTTAAAAAAATAATGACAGCTCCCGGAATTAGTTGGAGGTAAGCCCACCCATTCATCCAAACCGATGAACGTGATCTTTGAACGATCGATCTTCTCTTCATTTATTTTGTTAACCAATAACTCTACCGTCAATTTTGGAGTATCGCCAGAAGCCAAACATAGGACTAGTGATGGTTTGTTTTTTATCGAATCTGCAATTTCGCCCGCAACAAATTCAGACAATTCCTGGTAATTCCTGAAGCGTTTAAGTTCCATGATTTTGATTGAAAAGTTCAGGTTGAAAAGTTATAAAAATCTTACTGGAATTCAACAAATTATCAACCTTTTTAATACCTTCATTCTCCCCGGAAAATTGCGGGTTAAAGCTGAAAAAAAATGAATCTCACTGAAGAATATCTGAATAAATGCCAGGGCATCATTAACAGGATCAGGGAGCAGCAGGATCAAATTCAAAAAGCAGCGGAATGGTTTGCAGCTTCAATTCTTTCAGGGAGAGTTGTCCATGTGTTCGGAACCGGTCATAGTCGTATTATGGTAGAAGAAATGTGGCCGCGCTATGGTTCATTTCCCGGTTTTAATCCTATTGTTGAATTATCACTTACCTATCACAACAATGTTGTTGGGGCAAACGGACAACGACAAGCCATGTATCTCGAGAATGCAACGGGTCTTGCGGAAAGAATACTGAGAAATTTTGGCCTGGATAAAAGAGATACTGCATTGATCATTTCATCAAGCGGGTGCAATCTTGTTCCCATTGAAATGGCAGAATTATTTCAGCAAAAAGGAATAAAAGTTGTAGCAATCGTAACCAAAGAACATTTAGAAAGAAGTAAAAGCAAGAGAGCGGACGGAAAAAAACTCTCGGACTTTGCCGACCTGGTACTGGACAGTGGGGCGCCTGCCGGTGATTCCATGATCAAAATCGATAACCTTGAAACTCCCGTATCACCCGGTTCAACTGTTGGTGGCATTATGATCATCAACAGCATTAAAGCTGAATTAGCAAAACGATTGACCGAAGCCAAACAACCACCAAAAGTATTAACTGCTGCCAATGTGATCGGCGCAGAAAAAGCAACAGCAATATTTGAAGCGGCTTATGATGAGCATGCGCATAGAATGGCTGAATTATATAGGAACGCGGGTAAATAAATTATTAATTATTGATTATTGATTATTGTCTAATGGCTGATAGATTATCACAGGATAAGTACTCCCAATAATTAATAATTAATAATCAATAATCTTTAAACAGTACACGACATAAAAGTATGAACCAAACCCCAATCAGAACTACTGTAGTGGGAAGTTACCCCTTCCCTGGCTGGCTTGAATTTGCATCGCAAAACTTAAACAAGTTTGGAGCTGCTGATATTGAAGAAATGGTAGAAGACGCCGTGATCGCAGCGATTCATGACCAGGTAATCGCAGGGTTGGATGTGATCACAGATGGAGAACAAACAAGGCTTGATTTCAATTTATCTTTTTATGGCTTTATAAGAGGAATCGAGAATAATGAAACAGAAACAAGAAAGTTTGGCCCGCCGGCACATGATCAGCGGGGAAAACACAATATCGTTGGCGATCTCGTTGCACCAAATGGTTTAGGCGCCGTAAAAGAGTTTCAGCGTCTAAAAAAATTAGCTCCTGCCGGTCCAACCTTAAAAGCAAGCGTGCCCGGACCATATACATTAAGCGGGCGGCTTTTGCCAAATAGTAAATACAAAACACGTTTTGATATAACTGAAGCATTACTACCGATCATCCGTAGTGAGCTGGAAGCCCTGGTCACGGCGGGTTGTACAGAAATAACCGTTGATGAACCTTCAATGAGTTGTTATGCTTACAAAGAAGACACCAAAAAGTTCGTTGATATATTTAATCGCACGGTAAAACCAATTGTTGGTAAGTGCAATCTCAGTACACACTTATGCTTTGGGAATTTTAAAGGAAGACCTGTTGGATATCGCAGCATTAAACCTATGCTACCGGATTTTCTTGATATGACCGTTGACGAGATACATATTGAAATGGCCAACCGTGAATTTGCTGAGATCGAATTGCTGAAGCCATTTGCCGAAAAGATGAAAGTGGCAGTCGGTATCATTGATGTAAAAAACTATTACATAGAATCGATTGACGATGTGGTGGAGCGAATAAATAAATGTTTGAAATACGTGCCGGCAGAAAAATTGTCGGTGGCTCCTGATTGTGGGTTGAGTCAAACGGCAAGATGGGCGGCAAGGCAGAAGTTGGTGAATATGGTGATAGGTGCAAAAAAGGTAAGAAAAAGTTTGTGAAGAGAAGTTCCAAGATCCAAATAACAAGAACCAAATAAAATCTTAAATATAAAATTAAAAAAGGAGTGTCCGACGGCGATAAAAAATATGATCTGGAAGAACGTACCGCTTTATTTGCTGAGCGTGTCAGGGATTTTTGTCTAAAGCTTCCAAAGAATGTTGCGAACGCGGAATATATACCACAATTAATTCGCGCAGGAAGTTCTCCGGGTTCAAACTATATTGAAGCGAACGAAAGCATTGGAGACAAAGATTTCAAAAATGAAAATCAAAACATGTAGAAGGGAGTCGAAAGAATCGGCCTATTGGCTACGACTGGTCATTACCGATGGATCAAAAGAGATGGAAAATGAAAGAGCCTATTTAAGGCAGGAGGCGAAAGAATTTATTTTAATTTTTACAGCAATTCTAAAGAAACGTGGAGATTAAATTTTTAATTTATTTGGTTCTTGTTTCTTGAGATTTGGAATTTATCCATGATAGCAGCTATAAAAAAAGATGAAGAACTAATAGCGGAAATGGATTCGCTGGTAAATGATAAAGCTCATTTTTACCTGTGGTGGTTAGGACAAAGTGGATTTTTATTACAATGGAAAGGAAAAAGAGTGTTGATTGATCCGTATCTCTCAGATTCTTTGACAAAAAAATATTTGACGACAGACAAGCCGCATACAAGGATGAGTGAACTGGTAGTTGATCCGGGTTTATTGCAGAATATTTCGATCGTTACATCCAGTCATAATCATACAGATCACCTGGATGCGGAAACATTGATCCCCGTTTTAGAAAATAACCCGGGAATAAAATTTATTATTCCGGATGCAAACAGGGATTTTGTAGCAGAAAGAGTAAAATGTGAAAAGGATTTTCCAATTGGATTAAATGACCGTCGATCCGTAGCTGTTAATGAATTTACGTTTCATGGCATACCGGCAAAGCACAATGAAATAGAAAGAGACGGGAATGGAAATTGCAAATACATGGGATATGTGATCGAATTCGGTGAATATAAGATCTATCATAGCGGTGACACGCTTTGGTTTGAAGAAATGGTCGACCTATTACATCCTTTTGCGGTTGATGTCGCTTTGTTACCGATCAATGGAAATAAACCGGAAAGGAAAGTAGCGGGTAATTTGGATTTTAAAGAGGCTGCGAAATTAGGAAAAGCTATTGGTGCCGGCTGTGTAATTCCATGTCACTATGATATGTTCATGTTTAATACGGCTAATGTAAATGATTTTATTGTCGAAGCTGAAGCGATTCATCAGCCATACAAAGTGTTGAAAGGCGGAGGCCGATTCACCAGTAATTAATTACAGCAATGAAAAGGTTTTTCTCTCACGATCCTCTCTGGCAAACAGCAGGTCTTACATTGATCCGATTGATCGTTGGTT
>JAICPX010000097.1 GCA_025929635.1 Chitinophagaceae bacterium | reverse complement strand
GGTTGGGTTGCAGAAAAATGATATTGTGATCAGCCATCCCGAATTTCACAAAAGAGAATCGACATTGATGAGCAGCAGGAATGCAACCAGGGAAGATTTTGACCATGTCATACGGTCCATGAAAAGCGGATTAGTAGATCCCGCAACCTATATTACACATCGTGTGGCATTTGATGAGGTAAAAGGGAATTTCAATGGCTGGCTAAATCCCGCGAACGGGGTTATTAAAGCAATGGTAGAACTCAACTAGTAAATGAAGCTCAGATCGCTTTCATATGTTATTATTGTTTGCTTTTCCTTTTTGAGTGTTGATTCAAAAGGACAGGTTCGTTCTGTTATTGACTTCAATAAAGGGTGGAAATTCTTTTTAGGAAATGATAGCCTGGCAAGTCAACCTGTTTATGATGATAGTAAGTGGAGAAAACTTTCATTACCTCATGACTGGAGTATAGAATCAGATTTTTCAAAAGATCATCCTGCAACTACACAGGGTGGAGCGTTGCCGGGTGGAGTGGGTTGGTACCGGAAAACATTTGCGCTTCCTGCACTGGCAAACAACAAGAATGTGTCGATCGAATTTGATGGTATTTATAAGAACAGCGAGGTTTGGATCAATGGACATTATTTGGGTAAGAGACCCAATGGTTATGTTTGTTTTTCTTATGATCTTACTCCCTATCTTCTTTCATCACCACAGAAAAATGTGATAGCTGTAAGAGTTGATAACAGCCTGCAGCCTGATTCGCGATGGTATACCGGGTCAGGAATCTATCGAAAAGTGCGAATGGTTATAACAAATAGATTTCGATTCGAAGAAAAAACACTA
The DNA here is from genome assembly GCA_025929635.1 of Chitinophagaceae bacterium. Lineage (GTDB taxonomy): Bacteria > Bacteroidota > Bacteroidia > Chitinophagales > Chitinophagaceae > VBAS01. Next base: position 11,255 of record JAICPX010000097.1, on the reverse strand, counting down.
TTTGTATCCACTCCTTTTGTCTCCAAAGATTCGGTCCTGATTAATATTAACGGTCTATTCACGGCAAAGGGCGGTCATCACGTATCATTGAATCTGAAAATATCTGTTATTGCTGGAAACGAAATTGTTTATTCGGGTCTAATACCCAGGAGGGACGATGTAAACCAAACTAATTCTTTCAATTCCACTTTTGCAATCAGGCGTCCCATCTTATGGTCAGTTGACAATCCTTATTTATATAAACTAAAGGCTGAGTTGTTGAATGCTCAAGGTAAACAATTCGATGTCGTTTCAATAAACTTTGGTATCCGCGATTTTATTTTTGATAGCAAGAATGGGTTTTCACTCAATGGAAGGTCAATGAAGCTTCATGGAGTGTGCATCCATCATGATCTTGGCGCATTAGGTGCAGCTTTTAACATTAACGCGGCCAGGAGGCAATTGAAGATCCTGAAAGAAATGGGTTGCAATGCAATTCGTTTCTCCCACAATCCACCAGCTTCGGAGATGCTCGACTTATGTGATCAAATGGGTTTTCTCGTAATTGATGAAGCATTTGACATGTGGCAAAAAAGAAAGAACAGATTTGACTATCATCTTGATTTTAGGGAATGGCATAAAAGAGATATTGAAGCGATGGTATTACGTGACCGGAATCATCCGTCAGTTATCATGTGGAGTATTGGGAATGAGATTAGAGAACAATTTGATAGTACCGGAACTATAATCACAGAAGAATTGGTTTCAATAGTAAAAAACTTAGATCCAACCAGACCTGTCACCGCAGCATTAACAGAAACGTTTCCTGAAAAGAACTTTATAACAAAAGCAAATGCATTAGATGTCCTTGGGTTCAATTATAAGGATTATGATTATAGTGAATTACCAAAACGCTTTCCCGGTCAAAAGTTCATAGCATCCGAAACCGCATCTGCATTAGAAACAAGAGGCGTTTATCAATATCCATCTGACAGCATTCGAATCTGGCCGCCAAATGCCAAGGTTCAGGACACCTTTACCGCTAATAATGACTTTACAAGTGCAGCTTATGATAACACACATGCCTATTGGGGCAATACACATGAAAGATCATGGCTTGCTGTAAAAAGTAATCCGCATATCGCAGGCGCATTTGTATGGAGTGGGTTTGATTATTTAGGAGAGCCGATGCCTTATCCAAAGTTTCCGGCAAGAAGCTCTTACTATGGGATCATTGACCTCGCGGGGTTCCCCAAGGATATATATTATATGTACCAGAGCGAATGGACAAGTAAACCAGTATTGCACCTCTTTCCTCACTGGAACTGGACGCCCGGAGAATTGGTAGACGTTTGGGCCTATTATAACAATGCTGATGAAGTTGAATTATTTTTAAATGGAAGGTCATTGGGTAGCAAAAAGAAAAATGATACAATGCTTCATGTAATGTGGCGTGTGGCTTTCGAAGCGGGAACATTAAAAGCCGTGTCAAGAAAAAATGGAAAAGCAGTTTTGACCAAAGAAGTAAGAACTGCAGGTAAGCCCGCGCGCATTCAATTAGTTGCTGATAAAAAAAATCTAAAAGCTGATGGAAAAGATCTCTCTTTCATCACAGTAAGAATTGTAGACAAACAGGGGAACCTGGTTCCTGATGCCGATAACCTCATTGAATTTAAAATTACCGGCAACGGCAGGATCGCGGGAACCGATAATGGTTACCAGGCGGATACTGTATCATTACAAAACACTCAAAGAAATTGTTGGAAGGGGGTTGCTCTCGCAATTGTTCAGTCGTCGGAAAAAAAGGGAAATATTACATTAACCGGCACTAGTCCCGGTCTTCCATCGATGTCTATAATCCTTCGAAATAACTGATAGATAGGAAAAAGTTTATGCAATCGTTCCCGAAATTGATTGCTTCGGTAAAAAGTAAAATAGTACATCTTTACAGCAAAACCTTACATTTTTACGCCTTATGGGGGCATGTACCTTTAGCTTGTTAAAGGATAAAAGAGTTCTCAAACGAACGATCAAGCAGGCCGTATGGACATCTCTAAAGTTTTATTTTTTGCAAGCAGTGACCGAGGTTTAGAAAGCGGTAATAGCAGCCGCTGTTCTTTTTTTTCAAGCGCTCATACGGCCTCTTTTAAAAATCTAATTTTCTGTTTGCTTCTTGTCGTTGTATCTACAATTAGCAATGCACAATCCGAAACGGAATTCAGAAAAACACTTCACGATCGTTCCGTAAAAATTGTCAACACACTTGAAATAACGGATTCGGGAAAATATAAAAAGATCGTTGACCTGCTGGTGGAACAATATTTTACTCTTAATAAAATTCATGACAAAACAAAACAATCTGTAGCAGCAATAAAATCGCTCCAGTTGTCTGAAGAAGAGAGGAACAATTGCATAAAAAAGGAGGAGGACGAAAGATCAGTAACACTCAAAAATCTTCACGACGGATTTATTGCAGATCTTCAAAGAGATCTTACCGGATCGCAAATTGAAAAAGTGAAAGATGGGATGACCTATCACGTGATGCCTGTAACATATACAGCGTACCAGGATATGGTATTGACATTAACAGATGAACAAAAAGAAAAGATATATAACTGGTTAAAAGAAGCAAGAGAACTTGCAATGGATGAAGGTTCATCTGAGGACAAACATAAAGTGTTTGGAAAATATAAAGGGAAAATAAACAACTATTTATCCGGGCAAGGCTACGATATGAAGAAAGAAGAAAAAGCATGGCAGGAAAGATTGAAACAAAAAAAGATCAAAGAAGCGGCACAGTAAGATTTCATTATACAATCAAGGTTTCAAAAAAAAAATAAAAACAGCCATATGAATTATCAGCAAATTCCAAAACTGCTGTTGGGGTTAATGTTTATGGTAGCAACGGTTGCAGCGTCTGCACAGGAGCGAACAGTGACCGGTAAAGTAACGGACCAGCAAACCGGGCTACCCATGCAAGGTGTAAGCGTGAAAGTGAAAAACTCTGACGCTGGCACCAGTACAAATGCAGACGGTGACTATACCATCAGGGTTCCTTCTTCGGAATCTATCCTGGTTTTCACTTATGTTGGCTATTTAATGTATGAGTTGAAAGCGGGTACTACACCCAATCTTGATATTAAATTGACAGTGATAGAAAGATCACTCGAAGATGTAGTGGTTGTGGGTTATGGCACTAAGAAAAGAGTCAATGTGCAGGGTGCTGTTTCTACAATCAAAGGTTCTGAGATCGAAGACATACCTGTAGCCAACCTACCTTCATCATTAGTCAATAGGATACCCGGTGTTGGTGTAAATTTTAGCTCAGGCAAGCCGGGATCTACTACGACAATAAATATTCGAAATTCATCAGTATTTGGTGCAGCCGGCCTGGATGGGATAACCACTCAACCGTTGATCGTAATCGATGGTATTATTTCAAATCCGACTCAATGGGCCCAGGCATCAAACGCTGATTTTTTTGAAAACCTCGATGCCAGCCAGATTGAGGATATAACATTCTTAAAAGATGCTTCAGCTGCTATATATGGAGCAGCAGGAGCGAAGGGTGTTATTCTCATTACCACCAAAAAAGGTAAAGCCGGTAAGCCAAAGATTTCTTACTCCGGCTATTTTGGTGTTTCCGATGAGGCGGTGAAGGCCCAGAGCCTGACAGCCTATGAGCACGCTAAGTTTTTGAATGATGGCTATGAGTTGAATGGAACAGCTTTAACTCAAAGGTTTTCTCAAGCGGATCTGGATTCATTACGTGGCGTAGAAGACAAAGCATGGTTTGATCATTTTTGGAAGTCGGGAAAGGTTAACCGGCATACTATAAATGTATCCGGTGGTACCGACAAGATCACACTTTTTGCCGGAGGCAGTTATTATAATGAGACGGGTAATTATGGTAACATTGAAGTCAATAAGTACAGCTTGCGTACCGGTATGAATGCAACTATCGTGGAAGGTTTTACTGCCACCGTTAGTTTCGCATCAGATTTCAACCGCGAACAAAGCAATAATCACAAAAGTGCGCAAAACGAAACCGATGATGCGACGATACGACCACTGTACCTGACTCCAAAATGGGTACCTGTTACAATTGATGGTAAATTGGTGGGCTTCCAGGGTCAGAGTAACGCATCACCACAGAATCAAAACTGGAGTTTGCTCGGTGTACATAATTCAGGTTCTTATCGTGATAGTAAATCGCCGGGACTGTCAATAAATGCGGCCCTGGAATGGAAGCCCAGGTTTGTCAGAGGGTTAACGGCCAGGGTGCAATACGGTAAAAATAACAGGACACAGAATGTGAAAGGATATTTTGCTCCTTATTTTGTCACAAACTTTGTACGCAGAGGACAAAACGGGCTGTTATATTCCAATGTTGTCAACGCCACAAATCCAACTGTTCGGATCACGAATAATGATGAGATAGAAGAAGGTATAACAAGTTCAGAAAACTACCAATTCATCACTACCCTGGCATATGCCACGAAAATCAAGGAGCACGATCTTGATGTAATGGTCGGCTTTGATCAAAGTGAGGCCGAGAGCCGCAATGTTCTTTTGTCTAAATCAACACAATTAGTCGCAGGAGTGGATCAATTCTGGGCGTTCAGTAATGACCCGTCTACACTTGGTAGTGTGCAGGATGCATTGCGTAACCCGCAGGTCTTCCTGAATGCAAAACGTTCTTATCTCGGCAGGTTGAATTACTCTTTCATGGGTAAATATTTCTTCGAGTTTATTGGCCGTGCAGATGCGTCAATGAATTTCGCACCCGAAAACCGGTGGGGCTTCTTTCCAACGATAGGTATTGGCTGGAAGATCAGTGATGAAGACTTCTTCAACAATATAGAATTTGTAAACACATTGAAGTTAAGAGCCAATTATGGACTTGTTGGTGAAGATCGGGTAGGTAACCGTTTATGGGAGTCAAGATTTACTCAAACTACCGGCATATTATTCGGTTCGGTTGCGGGTGGTGGCCTGGATCCAAATATCTATCCGAACCCTGCTATTACATGGGAAAAAGCAAGAACATTTAATATTGGATTTGATGCGTCCGTTCTTCGCAACAAGATCAATATAACTGCTGAATATTATCAGCGCTATTCCTATGATGGCTTTGACAGGTATGCTACCAATGTATTCCCACCCACAGCAGGTATACCCCCTCCCGTTATTAATTATGCTGAACATCTAAGCTGGGGTACCGAGTTTGCTATTGGCTACCGCACGAGGTTTGGAAAAGACTGGTCATTTGGCGTGGATGCAAACTTTGCATTTACTAACAGCCAATTGCTGAACGCATTTTACAACCAGGCATTGTTGGGTAATTATGGAAACGATCAATTAGGTATCGTGGTTGGCCGTGATCCAAGAAGATATAATGGCAACAACATTGGTTATATAGCAAAAGGAATCTTAAGAACCCAGGAAGAAGTTGATGCGATACTAGCAAAGAATCCTAACTACCTGATCGGTGGCGTAAAGCCGCAGGTTGGATTTATGGATTTCGTGGATATAAATGGCGATGGAGTGATTACTGAAGCGGGGGATGCCACACTTATGTTTGACAGGACGACCCCGATAACCGTGTTTGGTTTTACATTCAATGTCAGTTATAAGGAATTCAAGCTGCAAACAAATATGAACCTTTCAGTGGGTGGTAAGCGTTTCTATGATTCAGAAGCCAGGAAGGTTCCCACTACTACCCAAAATGCTCCGAAGTTCTGGGCAGACCATTGGTCACCTGAAAATCCTAATGGCAAATTCCCCAGAGCAGATGCACCGTTGTTAACGGCCAATTCAACATTCTGGGCAGTGGATGGTACGCAGAGCCGGATCAATAATGCAGTACTTTCTTACCAATTACCAAAAAGAATTGCATCAAAATATAAAATTCCCGACATGCGGATAATGATCACCGGAACTAATTTAATTAATATCATCAATCCATTAAAGTATAAAGATCCATATACATCAAACTTCGCAAGCTATCCAACGTTGAGAACAATTTCAGTGGGTGTTAATGCCAGTTTATAAAAAAAATTACTTGCCAATAAAACAAATTATGATGAGCAATTTCAAAAGTATAGGTAAGATAATGGTCCTGTCAGTGCTGACCTTGCTTACGGTTATTTCCTGTAAAAAAGACGACGAGTTTTTTGATATTGAAGACCCGCAGGGCATTGACTCCAAAATCTGGGGCGATGAAGGTGCTGTGGGTTTGTTTCTGAGCCGAACCTATGGTTTGATAATACCACAATGGCCAGCTTCGGGAAACATTCATAACACTTCTGATGAATTAAATAATGTGAATACTGCTTTCCTGTACGGTACTTTAAACGAGAACTCGGTAACCGATATGGGGACTGGTAATACGATCACCACTAACCGTTATTTTGATATTCGCCGTTGTAATATTGCCATAGAAGGTCTCAATGCCGATCCAACCTTACCCGAGGCAACACGGCAAAGGCTGAAAGGACAATTCTTCTTTTTAAGAGCTTTTGTATACTTCAGATTGGTTAATTTATATGGGGGAGTGCCATTGGTATTAAAATCGCAGAGTCTTGATGGGGAAGAGTTAAGTGTACCACGCTCCAAAACCAGTGAATGCATTGCCGCCATTGTAAAAGACCTGGATTCTGCGGCTGCAAATCTTCCGGCATCCTGGACAGGTAACGATATTGGCAGGATAACAAGAGGAGCTGCCATGGCTGTTAAAGGTAAAGTATTAATGTATTGGGCAAGCCCACAGTTCAATCCTACAAATATCTCCAGCCGTTGGGAAGATGCCTACCAGGCTTGTAAAGCAGCTTATGACCAATGTGTAACTGACGGCTATGTATTGATCCCTAAATATTCCGATATTTTTATTACAGAAGATCATAAAGAAGTATTGATAGTAAGAAAGTACAATACTTCAAGGGACCTGGGAAATACAGTGGAAAGTGTTACACGACCCGATTCAGAAACAGATGGATCTTCCGGGCAAAACCAACCAACATGGAATCTTGTGCAGGCGTATACCATGGCTAATGGTTTACCAACTGCTCATGCCTCTTCAGGGTATAATGATATAATGTTTTGGCAAAACAGGGATCCACGTTTTGAAGCTACAATCGCTTACCAGGGGGCAGCATGGCCATTAAGCGGTAAAGCTACACGCAAACAATGGTCACATGTGGGAGTACCTGATGAAGCAGCCAACACAATTGTTACAGGTTTTTACAACAAAAGACTTTGCAATCCAAGTTTAACGGCAGCGCAATCAGTGTATGTTTCCGGTTCAGGCGGTGGAAGTGGCATGGATTGGATCGAAATGCGTTTTGCTGAAGTAGTAATGAATCTTGCTGAATGTGCAAATGAAACAGGAAGATTGGCTGAATCAAAAGACATGGTTCGAAAGATCCGTCAACGGGCCGGCATTGTTGCAGGAACATTTGATTATGGTTTGGATGTAGCAACAGATGTAACTACAATGCGCAGCCTGATATTAAATGAAAGACAGATCGAGTTTGCAATCGAAGGAAAAAGATACTGGGACCTGAGAAGGACGAGAAATTACGATTTGATCACTGCCCGTCAGTCTTATAAGTTGACTCCGAAACCTCCGTACTATGCAGGTAGTGGAACTGTAGCGGGCAGGATTTATATTGATATGCCCAATGCTGCCGGAACAAGACCGAGAGATACGGCCAATTTGAATAACCAGTCTGTTTATACTGCTATGTTTACGACACCAGGCGCAATTGCTTCTCTTGAAGGATCAAACGTGATCAATATTCCTTCACACTATTATTTCTATGCGGTGCCGAATTTCTTTAGTCAAAATTCATATGTGATACAACAAACTATAGGCTGGATCAATGGTAGTTTCGATCCATTACAATAACTGCTAATGCTAAAAAAGAAATTTAATATGAAAAAATATATAATTGGACTATTGGCGATCACGGTACTGTTTTCCGCCTGCAAAAAAAAGGCAGACCCAATTGACGATTTTAAGGTGCAGGTTGAATACAGAACGGGTCCAAAAAACCTCACAGGGGATATCACGGCAAACCCCAAGGATAGTATCTATCTTGATTTTACGATTACATCTCCAACTGATATGTCTTACGTAGAAATTCAACGCAACGGAACGAGGATCGATACTTTCAGATTGAGTAATGACAAAAGATCTTTTTCGTTAAAGAAGGGATACCAGGTTGACAGCTCAGCGGGCAGTTACAGGTACCGCGTGGTAGCAAGAGATAGCCGCGCAATTTTCATGGGTGATGGTGACAAGGAATTCACCGTAACCGTAGTACCTGATTTTGATTTTTGGTCTTATAGGATCCTGGCAGTGCCTGATACTGCCAAAACAAATAAATGTTATTTCTCAACAAAGGATGGCAAGACTTATAGCTATACGGAGGGAGGCGCCGTGTCAGGATCGATCGACTTTGGATATTATTTTGATATATCCGGTTCAAACAGGCACAGCTTTTATGCATTAAGTGCACCGCAAACACAACTTAATTTTTATGACATATCGTCGTGGACGAAAAATGCAACGCTGTTAAAGAAAATGCCATCTTCCGTCAACTTTGTCACCGGTCTTCGGTCATCGGGTGCGATAAACACACTAATAAGAAATAACATGACTTCGGGGACAAGTGCTAAGGTTACAGCGGTGTCAACATCCGGCGGAAACAATGTGATCGGATTTAAGACAGTAGACGGTAAATATGGAGCGATACTTGTGAGATTTGTCAAACAGGATTCACCGGCAAAAGAAACGGTAATAGAGATCGACGTTAAAGTTCAAAAATAAGATCTGTTGAAGGCAAGCAGTTTGAATAAGCATAAAAGAGAAAGCATATGCTTTCTCTTTTTTAATGATGAACGGATGAAGTTGTCTTTGAAAATAGTCGTCAAATTTTAAAACCACTAGCATGATGTACCTAAGCAAACGAATATTAGTTTTTACAGGTTTGATCTTATCCGGAATCGTTTCATTTTCTCAGTATCCTGACATTCCAGACGATGTTCAACGTAAGTCAGATTCTTTATTAAGGGCTGCACGCAAACATTCTGATTCAGCATGGGCGATCGCCTGGCCAATTATCATGGAGGAAGCAAAAAATGGCAGACCTTATATTGATTTTGCAAACAGACCAACTGATCTTCCGCAATCTGAGATTCCTGCATTTCCCGGAGCAGAGGGTGGTGGTAAGTATAGTTTTGGTGGTCGCGGAGGAAAGGTTCTTGTTGTGACTAACTTAAATGATGACGGACCGGGAAGTTTTCGCTGGGCATGTGAACAGGGCGGAGCAAGAATAATTGTATTTAATGTGGCCGGTATCATTCGTATTAAAACACCTTTGATCATCCGTGCGCCTTATATCACTATCGCAGGACAAACCGCACCCGGTGATGGTGTTTGTATTGCAGGTGAAACAGTTTGGATAAATACACACGATGTCATCATTCGTTACATGCGTTTTCGACGTGGCGAAACATGGGTCGGAAGACGGGATGATGCAATCGGTGGCAATCCCATTGGCAATATCATGATAGATCACGTTTCTGCAAGCTGGGGACTTGATGAGAACATGAGTATGTATCGTCACATGTATAATGATAGCACAGGAAAGGAGAAGGAAGAAAAATTGGGAACAGTGAATATTACTATTCAAAATTCCATATTTAGTGAAGCTTTGGACACATGGAATCACTCGTTTGGAAGTACGCTGGGTGGAGAGAATTGTTCTTTTATGAGAAACCTTTGGGCAAATAATACAGGTCGCAATCCATCAATTGGCTGGCATGGTGTTTTCAATTTTGTGAACAATGTTATTTTCAATTGGGTGCATCGCACTATTGATGGTGGTGACTATCGTGCACAGTATAATATCATCAATAACTACTTCAAACCCGGGCCGGCTACACCAAAAAATAATAATGTGGGTCATCGTATATTGAAACCTGAAAGTGGCGGGCGTAAGCTGGATCACCATGTATATGGCAGGGCTTATGTAAATGGAAACATTATGGAAGGATTCCCCGAGGTAACAAAAGACAACTGGAATGGGGGTGTGCAGATTGAAGAAAAGGGTAATACAGGCAGATTTACAGATTATATAAAATGGAATAAACCATTGCCAATGCCGCAGCTAACTGTGATGTCTGCAGAAGATGCAAAAGATTATGTATTGATGAATGCGGGCGCAACTTTGCCGGTAAGAGATGCAGTTGATAAGAGAATAACTGAACAGGTTCGCACCGGGAAGATCGTTATATCGCCGGATGTAGTGGTGCCAACAACCCAATTCAAGCATCGCCGCGCTGCATTGGACAGCTATAAAATCGGAATTATCACCGATATAGGCCAGGTGGGAGGCTATCCTGATTATAAAGGAACTCCGTACAAAGACAGTGATAACGATGGCTTGCCTGATGAATATGAAACAAAGATCGGGTTGAATGCAAAAGACGCGGCAGACGCAGCAAAAATTGCAAAGAACGGATACAGTAATATCGAGAATTATCTAAACAGCGTTGTTAATGAAAAGAATGTTGCGCCTATAGCGAAAAAATAATTTAGTAACGGGCTTTTGTACCCTGATTTAACGTCCCTTGCCCGCCCGTACCGAACGGGCACGATCGGGCGGGCGATGCGAAGCCTGCGCCGAGCGAAGCGAGGTGTTTAACTACATTAACTTTAATCGTCACTTTTGAAAAGTTTAATTTAATTGAGCCTCGCAAAAACATACAGGAAATTTTTTTTCTTACTAACCCTTCTTATATTTCAACAGGTTTCACCGGCGCAAAAACCGGAAAAGCCTGTTGTTCCTCTTTTATTTGACAAAGGAAAACTGGTTTACACAACTGACTCTCTTGGCAATCGTATTCCTGATTTTTCTTACTGCGGTTATAAGGCGTCTGAGCAACCGATCCCAACTATTCCTGTTAAGGTGACAGTGCCTGTTGCCAAAGGTGATGCCACGTTGAGAATACAGTCGGCACTGGATTATGTGGCCTCTCTTCCAATGGATGTAAACGGATTTCGCGGTGCCGTGTTACTGCAAAAAGGAACTTATGAAGTATTTGGACAATTGCGTATTACAGCATCGGGAGTTGTGTTGCGTGGTAGTGGCGTGAATGAAACAACTGTTATTGGCGCAGGTAGTGGAAGACTGGCATTGATTAAAATTATTGGAAAAAATACGGATTGGACAAGAGTATTTAATGGACTGGGAATCACTGATGCCTAT
>JAICPX010000529.1 GCA_025929635.1 Chitinophagaceae bacterium | reverse complement strand
TTGATGATTATGCTTTTTTGATACAGGCGTTGATCCAGCTCCAGGAGATAACCGGCAATACAAATTATCTTGAACAGGCAAAACGTATTACAGAATATGTTATTGAGAATTTTAAAGAACCGTCCACCGATTTTTTCTTTTTTACAGGCAAGAATCAACGAGATGTTGTAGTCAAAAAGAAGGAAATTTACGATGGCGCCCAGCCATCAGGAAATGCTGTGATGGCGGATAACCTGTACAGGTTGGGACTTTATTTTGATAAACCAGATTGGCGGGAGAAAGCTAGTAGGATGATCAGCTCTTTAGGTAATGCTATCGTTCGTTACCCAACTTCGTTTGGAGTATGGGCGGGTCTTCTTTTGGAGATCACTTCAGGAACAAACGAGATTGCGGTTGTCGCAGACAAACCGCAGCCTATTCTAAGTCAGATTCTTAAAGAGTATATCCCTCACAAGATCCTGATGAGTTCAGAAACTGCAAGCAACGTTTTTCCACTCTTATCCGGTAAAGTAAATTCTGGTGAGGCGACCGTGTATTTGTGTAGAAATTATTCCTGTGAAAATCCTGTTTCAACGGTTGAAGCTTTGGTCGATCTAATCAGGCGTAAATAATTAAAAATTAGTTCATATGCCATACAATATTGCACCCTGAAACCCGTTAGAACTTTTACCTCGTAAATGAGGCTTGTATTCAAAAAAAATAAATATTATCCTTGTGATTCGGTTACATTCAAAATATTATATTTGTCCTTTACCCTTTAAGTGTATGAAAATGAAAAACCTTTATAGCATTCTACTCGTGGTAGCGGCAACACTAACGCTAACCAGTTGCGGAATCTTTGGTAAGAAGAACAGCAAGGGAAGCACACTTCCTAATGACGGCCAGGTGCATGGTATTGCCCCGGGCAGCAAGTATGTTCTTCCCAAACCTCCCGGAATGGTTTACATACCACAAGGAACCTTCCACATGGGTCCAAGCGATGAAGACCCTGCTTATGCATTCAGTGCAAGAAACCGTTCAATTTCTATCAGCGGTTTCTGGATGGATGCAACCGAGATCACCAACAATGAATATCGCCAGTTCGTTTATTGGGTTCGCGACTCAGTAACTGCTGCTGAATTAAAATATGTAAAGCCTGGTAAAGATGGTAATGAGTACATCGACTGGGCGAAAATGAAAACTGTAAAATGGAACGATCCAAAGTTCCTTGAGCAGTTAGGGCAAACACCCCTTATTCTTCCCCCGGATGACAGGATCTTCGGAAAAATGGAAATTGATCCAAGAAGAATGATCTATCATTCAGAGGTATTTGATCTTAAAGAAGCGGCTAAAAGAGAAAATGCTGGTCAACCCCGTTCCAAATTCATCAGGAAGAAAGACACACCAATTTATCCTGATACGCTGGTTTGGATAAGAGACTTTGCTTATTCTTACAATGAGCCGATGACAAAGAGATATTTTAATCACCCTGCATTTGGGAATTATCCTGTTGTAGGTGTGAATTGGCATATGGCGACCGCATTCTGCGAATGGAGTACTCATTATCTGAATTCATTCCTTAATTCAAAGAACAGACCACAGGAATCTGATTTCCGTTTACCTACCGAAGGTCAATGGGAATATGCTGCACGTGGTGGCCGTTCACAATCAATGTTCCCATGGGGTAACTATTATCTCAGAAATAAGAAGGGTTGCCTGATGGCAAACTTCAAACCGGGTCGTGGTAACTATCCCGAAGATGGTGGTTTCTATACAGTACGAGCCGATGCTTATTGGCCAAATGATTTTGGTCTTTATAATATGGCAGGTAATGTGGCAGAGTGGACCTCATCAATTTTCTACGAAGGTTCTTTCACTTTCCAACACGATATGAACCCGGATGTTCGCTGGAATGCAAAAGAATCTGATCCTCCCCTCATGAAGAGAAAAGTGATTCGTGGAGGAGGCTGGAAAGATGTTGGTTATTATCTGCAAACAGGAACCCGCACATATGAGTACCAGGATTCAACAAAGTCTTATATCGGATTCCGCAGGGTAATCGATTTACCGGCTGCACCACAAAAAGGACGCAAAAGATAATAATTGAACAATATTCCAATTGATTTTGCGTACTTACTCCAGAACTAGCTTACCGACTTGTATAATCTTTTATAACCTATAAAACGAGCCCTTTATGCTATTCTTTAAAACACAGCGAGGCCAGGTAGTCCTCAATTTTATTTTCGCATTCTTTGCGGCAGTGGTAATTCTTGGAGCATTGTTCAAGATCCGTCACTGGCCCCTGGCCGACGAAATGATCACGATTGGTCTTTTGTCAGAGGTAATTGTATTCTTGGTTATGGCCTTCATGGTGCCTCCTCCGGAAGAGCCACATTGGCAACGTTATTTCCCGGATATTAATGTTCACCCTGACCTGGATCCTAACTTTAAACCAACTCCTCTCACATTACCGGGTTCTCAGGGAAATCCTGCGTTGACAAAACTGGATGACATGCTCAGCGCGGCTGATATTACTCCGGCTAATCTTGGAAAGCTTGGTGAGAACTTTAAGAAATTAGGCGTTACCGTTGATAAAATGAGCGATGTTAGTGATGCTATTAAAGCCACTAATGACTATTCAGCGAGAACGCGTGAAGCAGCGACCGCACTGGGGCAGATGAAAGATGCTTATATAAGCGCTTCAAACACTGTTCAGCATTTTAATAGTGCAGCGGAAGGCACAAAGCAATTCCATGAGCAGGTGCAGGTGCTTACAAAGAATCTTTCTTCTCTTAATACCATATATGAACTGGAACTCCAGGATACCAACAATCACCTGAAAGCAATGAACAGGTTTTATAACAACCTGGTACAAGCTTCAGATGCTATGTCAGGCAGCGTGGATGATGCTAAGAAAGCACATGACCAGATCGCTGCATTGGCAGGTAACCTTGGCAAGCTGAACCAGATCTATGGTAATATGCTGAGCGCAATGCAAGGCAGAGCCTAAGAAGAATAAAGGTTTCGTTTTATAGTACGAAATCCGTATCCGTGATTATGTCACCATTTAATAACTTGTTCCGATTAAAAGGGACATCAAAACCATAAAGTCATGGCTTTACCTCGTGAGCCCCGGCAAAAGATGATCAA
>JAICPX010000126.1 GCA_025929635.1 Chitinophagaceae bacterium | reverse complement strand
CATGCTTTTTTAGCCTCATGCTCATTGGGACAAATTTATTTGCGCAACAATATCCCTTTGTACACTACACGCCTAAGGACGGGCTCATCAGTAATCAAATAAGAAACATTTACCAGGATAGCAAAGGCCGGCTTTATTTTTTTTCTATAAACGGTTTGAGTGTATATGATGGCTCCCGTTTCACTAATTATACGACAAAGAATGGTTTGGGCTTTGATATTATCAATTGCGTAATGGAAATGGGAGACGATTCAATATGGATCGTAACCAACAGCGCTGTCATTAACTGTCTTGTAAAAGGCAAAATGAAAAAACTCGATTTGAAAGGAGCGCCGATCGTTATTAACCGGTTGATCAAAGGCGATAATAATATACTATACGCGGCATCCGAGCAGGGACTTTACAAATTTGATCAAAACGGGTTCGTCCAATTACCTTTTAATGATACAAGGGGTGAAGATAAAAGCCGCTTTCTCTCCTCTATCTATGCATATGGTCATTATTTGCTGCTTCAGCGTGATCCTTCACTTTTACCTGGTGAGGAACATGTTTTGTATTTATTTAATACGAAAATGAACAAGATCGTCGCAGAAATACGAAACATCCTTACGATAGACAAAGCCCCGGATGGCCGCATTTGGGTGAGCACTAAAAAAAAGATTTTGGCTTTGGACACTATAGCATTGAACAAAAACGAGCTTGTACTACAGGATTTGCCATCCCCGTATGACAAATTAAGAAACTTAGGTGGCTATTTTATTTTGTTTGACAGTGGAAATAATTGTTGGTTGGGTGACCAGGATCGCAATTTATTAAAAACAGAACCTGGTGGTCAAGTGACTTCTTTTACCAAATCCTCAGGTTTAAGTATGTCTTTTATCAATGCCATCTTTCTTGACCGGGAAAATATCACATGGATCGCGACCAATAATGCCGGTGTGAATAAACTGGTTCAAAGCAATTTTTCCCTTCTTGAAAATCCCTTCGGGTTCGGCTCATTCTCATATAATTTGTCCTATCGTAAGGAGAAGGATCATCTTTTACTTTATTCCTCAAAGGATTCAAGGTTAGCGATCGTTAAGAATGACTCGAGGATAACCTACCTGGATATCCGGGGCGCAAATGAAATTGAAAAGATAGTTGAGACCCCATATGGGTTTTACGGAACGGCATTAAATAAGATCTATAAATTGACTTTACAAGGAAACACCCTTGTCCCCGGGATTGTTTTCATTGATTCAACTGACGCCATTTTTGGCGGATCCCTGGTAGATAAGAATGGCAATCTTATTGTTTGTGGCAAAAACAAGGTCATTGCAATTGTGAACGGAACCAGTATTTGCCAAAGGAGATTAAATTTTTTTGCTGATCAGCCCGCCTTGGACAGTAAGGGTAACATTTGGGTAGCAACCCGGGCCCATGAATTAACAATGTTTCGTCCTGATCCCGGCAATCCGCTTGAGTACCTGGAACTGAAAAATGTTTTTTCAAAAGAACTTTCCGAATTATCCCCGCGATCAATCACTTTTGATGGGAATGACAATTTATGGATCGGTACCCGCAACAATGGCATTCACGTGTTCCGCGTTGAAAATGGAAAACTGAATCGCACGTATCAAATTTCAACAGCAACCGGGCTCTCTGATGATTTTATCACGCATCTTGTCTGCGACAGGAATAACAATGTGTGGGCAAGCAGTGCTTTAGGACTTGATAAATTAAGTATCAATAATGGATTACCAGTTATCGAAAACGTCACAAAACAAAACAATATTTACCAAAGCGTATTCAAAGTAGTTACCGATCAGAACAACACGGTTCTGGGACTTGTATCAGGCGGACTTATCAGGATTGTTTCTGAGGACAAACGTCCAACGGAGTATACTCCTACTTTGATGGTGACTACTGTCAAGGCCGGCAAAGATACCGTTTACAACAGGTCATCCTTTTCGCATAAGCAAAACAATATCATTTTTAATTTCTCTGCAACCTCTTACCTGGATGAAAAGCAGATATTGTATAGTTACAGGTTGAATGGGGGAAGTAATGATCACTGGTCTGAACCGTCGAATAATTCAACCGTCTCATTTATTGATCTGCCTCCCGGGAATTATACACTTGATATAAAAGCAACATTCCCTGCGCGCCGCTATCCTGAACAGGTCATTAATTATAAATTTTCAATTTCACCTGCCTGGTGGCAAACCTGGTGGTTTAAGGCAGCGATTGCATTATCAGGCATTGCGATATTAGTTACCGGAATTCGTTTTTATTACCGCAGGAGATTAGAAAAAGAAAAAGCGATATTAGAAAAACAGCAGGCTATTGAAAAAGAAAGAACAAGAATTGCCACCGACATGCATGATGACCTGGGTGCAGGCTTATCACGTATAAAGTTCCTGGGCCAGTCATTAATGAATAAAAAGAAAGACGATATCATAAAAAACGAATTGGAAAAGATCACCGCTGTATCAGATGAAATGTCAGAAAAAATGGGAGAAATAATCTGGGCCCTGAATGAAAAAAATGACACGCTTGCTGACCTGATCGCTTACACACGATCCTACGCAGCAGAATATCTTGGCAGTCATCACATAGAATGTGAAGCCATTACCCCGATGAATTTGCCCGCTTCATTTATAACCGGTGAAATGAGAAGAAATATATTTCTAGCTGTGAAAGAGTGTTTGCACCATATCGTAAAACATGCCGGGGCAACAAAGGTTCACTTTTTTATTGAACTTAATCATAACATGCAGATCATTATTCATGACAATGGAAAAGGAATTGACTGGAACTCGCAACGGCCTTTTAGCAACGGGATTCAAAATATAGAAAAGAGAATGAAGGAAATTAATGGCAAAGTGGGCTATTCAAATGAACTCGGAACAAAAGTTTCACTAACGATCCCGGTCGCTTTATAACGTTCGTCCTATTGAAAATGGAAAGGAGCTCAGTTAATTTTAGATTATCAATGCCTATAAAAGTTGCCATAGTGGAAGATCTTGCTGAAGTAAGAGACGGACTTGCCGAACTGGTAGCATCCGACAGGGAACTTTTACTGGTCGAGTGTTTTGAAAATGCAGAAACGGCTATCCAAAAACTACCCGTCTTACATGCTGACATCGTGCTAATGGACATTAATCTTCCAGGCATGAGTGGCATTGAATGTATCAGAAGCATAAAAGAAAAATGCCCGCTGACCCAGTTCATGATGTTCACCGTTTATGAAAATGATGAAAAAGTTGTGCAGGCATTGCAGGCAGGTGCCACCGGCTACCTGTTAAAAAGAACCGAAGCGCCACGGATTCTTGAAAGTATTAAAGAACTCAACCAGGGCGGGTCGCCGATGAGCAGCAATATTGCCCGCAAACTTCTAAATATTTTCTTCGATAAAAAAAAGGCGAATAAAAAAGAGATCCTGTCAGAAAGAGAAAATATGGTATTGCAATTACTCGCTGACGGTCTCTTATATAAAGAGATCGCCGACCGGCTGAATATTGCACATGGAACAGTTCGGCAGCATATTCATAATATTTATGAAAAGCTCCATGTTACCAACCGCACAGAAGCAGTAAATAAATATTTTGAACGGGATTAATCCCTTCCTTCTATAACATTCGTTATACCAAATACTGATTTTTTTTCTATTGCCCTGTAATAACTGGTCTGCTATCTTCATTTGCAAAATTTCCATCTCCTTATTTTCTTAAAATTCTTTTACATGAAAAAGATCATTTTGATCCTTGGTTGTTTTCTTTTCATACACTCAAATGGCCAGATCCTGAAAAAGATCGGTGAAAAAGCAAAACAGAAAATAGAAAACAAGTCAGATAAGCCAACAGATGAAACGGGAAGTGAAAAAAAAGCAGAAGAGAAATCAAGTGAAATAAAAGACGCAACAAACTCAACTGCTACAAATAACAATCAACCCGCTTCCTTAAAAACTTACAGCAAATATGATTTTGTACCTGGAGAAAAAATTATTGTATTTGAAGATTTCATGCAGGATGCGGTTGGAGATTTTCCGGCTAAATGGAATACAAATGCTGCAGGAGAAATAATGACAATTGATAAAATACCGGGTCATTGGTTTGCAATGGGGAAAGCCGGTGTTTTTATGCCTGATTTTATTGATGCCCTTCCGGAAGATTTTACTCTTGAGTTTGATCTATTAGTTGATGCGACGGCCCATTCATGGGGGATCTATATAAATCTTGCTGAATTGCAGAACCGTGATCAACCCAAAGACTGGCCATCTTCCAGCAATTATTTTTCATTGAATATTCTTCCGGGAAATCCGGGGAATGGAAGTTCCAGCTACGACAGGCGAAAAAAAGGTGTGGGAGAAACAAGAACAGCTGCAAAGATCACACAGTTTGAAAATAATTCCAGGCCAGTACATGTTGCCCTTTGGAGACAGAAAGAAAGATTGCGTATTTACTTAAATGAAGAAAAAGTATGGGATATTCCAAAAGCAATTCTTCCTGAAGCCAAACTCAACTCACTTGTTTTTGCTATTCAGAACATTGCTCAATGGCATTATTTGATCAGCAATCTTCGGCTTGCAGTTGGTGCCCCCGATACAAGAAAAAAAATCCTGGAACAAAACAAGTGGGTAACACATGGAATTTTATTTGACGTGAACAGCGCCACCATTAAACCTGAATCCTATGGTACATTAAAAGAAATGGCCACTGTGTTGAAGGAATATGCTGATCTCAAAGTAAGAATCGTCGGGCATACGGATGCTGATGGAAAAGATGATGCCAATCTTGATCTTTCAAAACGCAGGGCTGCTTCTGTAAAAGTATCGCTGGCAAAAGAATTTGGAATCGATGAAAGCCGGATGGAAACAGATGGCAAAGGGGAAAGTGAACCGATCGATAAAAATGATACTCCTGCAGGTAAAGCGAATAACAGGAGAGTTGAGTTTATAAAAATTTAATTCAAATTCGTGTGTATGCGTACTATATTCTTTTTTCTTTTCATTTTTTGTCTTTCGACTTCTCTATTTGCTCAAAATCCATCCGCAAAAGAAATAGAAGCACAAAAACAGGAAACACTTAGAGATGCCAAACAGGAAGTAGCTGATCTGAAAAAAGAAATTGCAAAAGCCAAATTGGAAAAAGAAGACCCCGCATCGATAAAAGAAATGGAGAAACAGCTGGCGACTTTAGAGCAGATGGTGTCCATGTTGGAAAGAAATTTCGGACCTATGAGAACACAACCTCAGACTACATCTTCAGTAAAAGTAGCTGAGCCAAAATATGTCTCACCATTTACCCCGATTAATGTAAAGCGACCGATTGCCATTCCAACAGAAAAAGAAGCAACAGATCAGCTTTTTTGGTATAAAGGGAAAAAGATCGATGCGAATACTATTATCACAACTAGCGGTACAGTTGTTCGATATGATCGGACAAATTCTAAATTAATATATGAGCCAAGCCATCAACCCGGTCCTGATACAACGTATTATGGTCTTTTAAATACGCTGAAACAAACCCGGGAAATAAAAAATTTATTTGCAAGTCATGCAGATGCGATGATGAATAGTTTTTTTATGTATCCACAGATACAAGGTGCTTATGATGAATTCGATTTAATGAGTGGAAGGTTCTACCACCTCGCAGACAATACACATAATGTGAATCGTCCTACGGCTCGGGTAGATATCAGGATGATGATAGAAAATCTTGAGAACTATGTCAAAAACTTACCGGGTGTAAAAAAGATAATACTTCCGCCAAAAAATCGTGTTGGAAAATGTTTATGCGAAGTTATAAACGAAGCCGCTGATTATGATGAAGAATTAAGGGCATGGTTAAGCATTTTTTTTGAGGAAGAACTTGAAATAATTCATAGGGTAGCCGACATTTTTGATGAAATTGCAACCGAACCAGGGCCAAATTCTTACAACACTTATGATTTTGAATTTGAGACATACTTAGGTACGGCATTGTTTCGGGCAAACTATAAGTTAGAAGAACTTTTAAAAGAATACGAAAGTAAAACTGAAAACATAGTTTTAGAAGACGGGCTTGTATATGCTAAGAGGAATCTTGAACATTGGGTAGAAAAATATGATTTAAAAGTAATAGGCACTGCACAAGGTGGCACCTATTCCAAGTCACAAGCTCTTTTTAAACAAGTTAAAGACGCAGTATTTTCAAATACCTTCGATGACTATATTCTTGTTAAAAAGGCCAAAAAAGAATTTAATATAGTTTTCGACTACCTATTCTATGCAAGCCACGAATACAATAAAAAATTACTAAGCCCCGGCTACAAGGTGAATGATAATATTAAAAAATGGTTAGAAAGCCTGGAAGACTATAATAGATTTACACTAACCGTTAAAACAGAATTTGAATATGTTCCAAAAACTGAGGACAAAACTCAGATATGGAATGTAAAGGGAGAGTTTCAATCACAAAATTTAATTGTAAGTCTTGGTGTAGAGGAATGCTTCTTTAATCTAAGAATCACTGACGCAAACTACCGGGACAGAAATGGAGATGAAGAAAAGCTCAAAATTCCATTGGCCGTTAAAAATGGAGCAAAGCAATATGGAGAAGGTGACGCTATTCCATATACTGGACCATCAAATGCTATGATGCTTTTTCCTCGCTTCAAACTGAGTTTTTGCGGTGATGGATCAGAAGTAAAGCTTGATTTGCTATCTTATACGCAGGCTGATATCAATAAACACCGCAGTGATGATCCCACGAAAGTATTTACAACCGATATGCTTGCCTATGCGAATAGAATATTTCTTGGACTGGTAAAAACTCACTCCAACGTTGATGACCTGATTAATACTGCAGGTAAGATGATGGATATGAACAATGCTAAAATAGCTCAATCCACAGGCAATCCTAAGTTAGACAAAATGAAGATGGATTATGGAATGAACCTAAAGAGATATGAGCTTTTATATCACCTGGCAGCTGCAACACACACTGAGAAAACCATCATTAAGTTAGGGAAACTGAGTCCTCAGGGATCGCCAATTCTGGGGCCGAACCCCATAGATCTTTTTGATAAGTCTGAGGATAAAGATCTAAAAATGACTTACGCTTATATCACACTAGTACTCACCCACACACCAAAATGAAAAAACAACTCATCATGTTTAGTTGAGCTCACAAAACGATAATTAAACCATCATGCGTATTATAATGATTCTTTTTCTTATTACTTCATTTATCGATGCGATCACACAGGCAGGTCATAAAAAAGTGGCTTCGGGCAATCGGGCCACACCTACTAAAAATGAGATACAGTCATCAATGAATGAAGCGACCGGTGCATTAAGAAAAGAACTTGCTGATCTTAAAAAACAACTCGCAGAAACTACCGATCCTGAAGAAAAAAAATCTTTGGAAGAGCAGATAGCCATGCTGGAGAAACAATTGGCAATGATGGGAGGTCTGAATAAAAATCTATCTGCGATGTCAGATAAAACGATCCAGGATGGGCTTGAGGAAGAAGCAGCCGAATCAGGGGTTCCAAAAAGAGATGCGATAAGGATCAATATGCTTCCTAAAAAAGTTCTTAACAATGCAGAACTTTTCTTGTTTATAAAAAATGTACAGGCAAGCGTAGAAAAAATAATTCCTGTAGCTGAAAGAACAGAAGCATTAACTTTTTATAATGAAACAAAAGCTCAATATAAAACTGCTTCAATTGTTGCGAATGCAGGAACAGGGCTTTGGTTATTGGGACATTGGGAAAAAGCTTTATTCCTCATGGGAAAAGTTTGCGCTGATGACATGCACAATGCAGACAATCTGAATAATTACGCAGCATTCCTCATAATGACAGGTGGCGAACAAGCCGCAATTCCTATTCTTGAATATCTTAATTCCAAATATCCCGACAATAGCACAATACTTAACAATCTCGGGCAAGCATGGTTTGGTTTAGGTGCTATGGAGAATGCAAAAAAATATTTCAACGCAACAATTGAATTGTATCCAAATCATTCAATGGCCAATTCAACAATGGCGAATATTTCTTTAGCGGGTCCGAATCCGGATACTCCAAGAGCTATTAATTTTTTGAAAGCATCGTTGAAAGGAGGTTATGATCCTGAAAAAGAATTAGAGCTTGAGAGATTAGGTTATGCAACAAATTATGATGACCTACCGGCCTTTAACTATCCAATGAAGCCTGACCCATTTGGTCTTATTCCACTATTAAACTCATGGCCCCAGAAAATACAATCTAACATTGATGATCCGGCTCCAGCCTACGAATTGCAGCGATATATGAATGGTGTAGAAGAACTCAAAAGAGAAATCCTGGATGAAAATGCAGAGATTGGAAAAAAACTGCACGAGCACGGCAAAAAGCTCGTCACAGATAAAATTTATAACCAGGAATTTATGGAACCTCATAATTGTCCTGCCCATATACAGGCAGTTAGAACTAGATATTTGTTACAGATGGAAGAAATTCAGAGTGGTTCAGGAATGCCTGCTCAATTATTAATGCCCTACTTTTCACCTTATACAAAGTCGCAAAAGAGACCAATGTCAATTTATACTATCTTATATTATTTGAAGAAATTTTGGATTACTGAGGTATTAGAACCTATGGAGCGTTTAGCTGTTGATGCCCAGCACCAAAACCCTCTGCCCAATAATTGCAAAGAAGCCGATGCAATTGCGAATGCTTACTATGCAAAACGTGCAGATATTTATAATCGTGGTGTTGACCGTATCAAAAAAGAGTTTATAAATAAATCAGATGAACTAAAAGTCTGGATATTCTTGGAATTGTACGCCACACCTGACGATCAGTCAAATAAAGGCATGGGTGATGCGTATGCGCTGGTCGACTACTTGGATGAAAAGATTGCGAAACAAAGCGTGGAAAACCAAACCTATGAGGCGTTGTTACGTTTTATAGAATCTGGGAAACAATACGTCAATAGACTCCGCTCAAATTGCGATCAAAGTGGCGTTCCAGATCCAACCCAACCGGCTAAGGATATGAAGGGTTATAAGGTCAAAAGGGTTGAGTGTGAATATGTAAAAAAAATTGCACTGCCCGGTATCTATACGTTTGAACTAAGGTGCAATACGATGTATGAAAAAGTCAATCCCAAAACAAAGAAGAGGCTACCGGATATACCGAAAGGTGCTGCAGAGATCGCCAGCCCAAGAACACAAACAGTTGGCCCTGTAAGCGGTCGAGGGCCTCATACCTTTTATGATGCTATGTATGAAGAAAACAAGTACAGGCCTCTTTGTTTAGAAAGTAAGGAAGAGTCTCAATTCGGTCTTGAATTTGATAAATGGGGGAAACTCATTGCATGCAATTTCCAATTGAGTGAAGACGGAACTACACTCAAGGACCCCGATTCTATCGAATCAGGTATTGATAGCCGCT
Source organism: Chitinophagaceae bacterium (assembly GCA_025929635.1). Taxonomy (GTDB): domain Bacteria; phylum Bacteroidota; class Bacteroidia; order Chitinophagales; family Chitinophagaceae; genus VBAS01. The sequence goes on along the minus strand of JAICPX010000126.1, from coordinate 970 downwards.
GGAGCTGGAATGCTATTGCTTCTCCAAAAAAAGGTTATTTAAATAAGCTTATCATCAAATGAAAAAACAACTCCACACCCTCATCCTTCTTTTCTTCATCTGCCCATTTGCATGGAGCCAGGATGATAATATTATAAAAACAGAAACTCCCTGCAATATAGAATTGATATTAAAAACACCGGGGCGCTGGCTCAAGACAAAGGAAAATAATGGTGCAAAGGTCACCAGCCAGGAACGCCAGCAAATATGGAACCGGTTGAATGCGATCCACCAATTGGTGTACAACCTGTATCCGTCTCCCATGGGTGCTGATGCTATTCCCCATTATTTTACAACCGACAAACGTTTTGCATATCAGCATAAAATGGAAAGCGGGGCAAATGGGAAACTGCAGGCTTCTTCTGTTAATGGGACTCCTGTTGTTTTTTATGAATATGGAGCAAGCTTTTGTGATTATCATTGTCTAGGAAGACCCAATGAAATCCAGAGAAGCAAGTACTGTGAGGGGGCTATGCATATTACGATCGATATAAATAATCTTAGCCTTATGTTTATGGCGTTAACCCTTGATGATTATTACGCAGATATTATGCGGGTTGATGGCAGACCAATACAAATGCTGTCGCCAATTGTGGGAAAATGGAAAGACTATGATGTTTATAATCCCTGGGGACGTGTTGAGACTACTAACATAGTTTTGCTTCATCGTGAAGGAATGCTGCCCTATATTCCTGTTACCAGGAAACAATATCTTGACAGAAGCATTGTGTGCATACAAAAATTTTACGATAAAGCCATAAAGGACCTTGAACAACCCGAAGGGCTTCAACTCATGATGGATAAAAAAGAAAAAGATGAACAGGTAAAGAAGCAACAACAGACAAGAGACAAGGTTATTAAATTTTACCGCGACGAGCTTGACGCAACAACAAAAGAAGGATTGCTCGATTCACCCGCCATTATTTCGAAT
>JAICPX010000647.1 GCA_025929635.1 Chitinophagaceae bacterium | reverse complement strand
CGGAAAGGTATTCGCGTGATCGTGGCAGGACTTGATATGGACTACCTGGCTAAACCTTTCGGACAAATGCCGTTCCTGATGGCCAAGGCCGATTTTGTGACCAAACTCCATGCGATCTGTGTAAAGTGCGGACATATCGCCAATTATTCTTACCGCATCATTACCATTGGTATTAGGATGGACTTATCCAAATATCTTTACCCCTATACATGTCATTTTCCTGGAGCTGATCATGGGCCCGACCTGTTCCATCTTTTTTGAAAAAGAACCGATGGAAGAAAGTGATATGATATCCGGGCCCCGCAACCGAAGGAAAGTTCTGTTTACTTATGACCAATTTCTCATAAGTATTATCCAGGGGGTTGTTATTACAGCCGGCGTCCTGATCCTTTACTATGTTTTTATGGTCAATGGTCACAGTATCAAAGAAACGAGAACCGTCGTGTTCACAACTCTTATCCTCAGCAATCTGTTCCTTACTTTCGTCAACCGATCGTTTACAAAAACCTTATATTTTACAAGCAGGTACAAAAACAGCCTGGCTCCGGCGATCATCATCGTATCGGCAATCTTTCTTTCATTATTGCATTTCAGCCCGGCAGTACAAGACCTTTTTCAACTTAGTTCCGTCACCAACGTTGAATTCTGGCTGTGTTTTGCGGTCGCTTTCGCAAGTGTCATGTGGTTTGAATTATATAAGATGAGTTTGAAAATGGTAAAGTAACAGGAATGTTGTATTGAAGAGACCGATTTGGATCTCTGTATGGACAATGCTTTCTTTTCGGCTCAATGAGCACTATCAAAATCCATGATGATGCCAATCATGGTTTTGAGCGACACGGGTTTACTACCTTCGATCTGGTGAATTTTTCGCCCGTTAAACGAAGTTTATGAAAACAATATTGGTTGCAACGGATTTTTCCAGGGCTGCTACCAATGCTGCCAATTATGCAGCGGAGATGGCACTTGCGATTAATGCAGATATATTACTGCTGCATGTGTATCAAATACCTGCAGGATATCTTGAGGTGCCTATTACAGTGAACCTGGATGACATGCAGTTGGGTGCGGTAAAACAAATAAATGATCTAAAGGAGCAATTGAACAAAAAAACCAATGGCAAATTACGCATCGCAACAGAAGTAAAAATGGGTTCGTTTTTCACTGAGCTAAAAAACGTTTGCGAGACTGTGACGCCATACACCGTAGTACTGGGTAGCCAGGGCACAACTGCCGCAGCGCATTTATTCTTTGGTAGCAATACCGTACATACGGTGAAACACCTGGCCTGGCCAGTGATTGCGGTACCCGACGGTTTAGTCTTTTCTTCCATCAAAAAAATAGGCATTGCATGTGACTTTAAAAAAGTAGTTGATACAATACCTGTGGATGAAATTAGAATGCTGATTCATGACTTTAGTGCTGAGTTGCATATACTCAATACCGGCAGTGACAGGGAATTTAAACCGGAAGTAGTTTTTGAATCTGGTCTATTGCAGGAATTGCTGGGAGCATTAAAGCCAAATTATCATTTCATTACCAACGAAAATACAGATCTGGGCATTATGGATTTTGCCGAAAAGAATCACATCGATCTATTGATCGTGTTCCCAAGGCGACATGGCTTGCTTGATAAGATAATGCACAAGAGCCATACAAAACAATTGGTATTACATAGCTATGTTCCGGTGATGGCTCTTCATCAATAATCTTTGTCGATCGGCGTATAATGAATCCATACACAAAAAATCTAATGAAATCAGCATAGCTGAAATTGGAATTATGGGTGGATAAATTCTTCGTTGGGAGAAATGGTGTTCAGCCGGCAGATGGTGGCTGAACAGATCAATAACCATAAACCATATCTTTTTTCATCATATTGTAATTGATTCAGTCAACATCTCCAGGCAACTTCTAAGGTTTATACTT
>JAICPX010000389.1 GCA_025929635.1 Chitinophagaceae bacterium | reverse complement strand
GCTCAGGCGATAGGGATAGATCAATAGAACAATATATCGTAATAAGATATAAAAAGCAGTGGCAAATCTGCTGATCTTGTCCGGAGCGGCATTCAGCGTATTATTCAAAACGGAGGCAGTCGTTCCTGTGTTTGGCGGGAGGTCACTGAAGACCATCATTCTTATGACCAACCAGGTTCCTGTAACGACAGCTAGGGCCAGCAGCATGATGAGGGTTCTTTTTAAAGGGGAATCAGTAAAGAAGAAAATGGTCATAGGTATGACTAATAAGAAAGTAACCCCGGTTTCTTTTGATATTAAGGAGAGAAAATAACAGATGCTGCCAAGAATGAAGGACAGCTTTGATCTTGCTGATATGTATTTCAGCATAAACCATAGTGCAGATAACCCGAATAAGAAGCACAATATCTCATCCATACTTTTGATGCTATTGACCACTTCTGTATGAACGGGGTGTGCCGCGTATAGCAGTGCACAGGAAAAAGCAAGCAAAAGATTCTGGTTCTTAAATAATTTACACAGGATCAGAAACAAAAGCAGGCAGGTACAGGCATAAAGAAAAACATTTACGAAATGAAACGCTTTTGGATTGTTGGGTGCAAACTCCCAAATAATAGCAAACATGGCAATAGACGTAGGACGATAAATGGGTCCTCGTGATATATTGCGTCCCGAGCCATACCAATAATCTGTCTTAAGGATTGTATGGATTTCGGAAACGCCTTTAGTAGTAAGTGAATTGTCCTGGATCGCAGCGCCGTCATCAAGTGTAAAATCATGTTGAATGCTACCGGCATAGAGAATAAAAGCAAAGACGGTTATTATGATTGCTGAAAAGATTTTCAGCCGGCTAAAAGCGTTTGTTTTTAAAGAAGATTCGGTTCTGGTTCCCTTCGTCTTGATCTCCTGTGGTAGCTTTCTAACTGACTTTTTTTTCTTCATAGCAGACTTGAATTTATATCTTGCCCGTGCTGTACCGGTACCTAATTTTTGAAAACTTCAGGATGTTTTTTATTGAAATCCGTTTTATCCTGGTAAGCTTTTGCTGCAGCAAGAATTGTTGCTTCATCAAATAGATTGCCGATAAGTGTAATACTTAACGGCGAGCCATTTTGATTAAATCCCATTGGCATTACTACAACCGGGTGGCCAGTAAGATTGGTAATTGACAATTGTCTTCCGGCGAAACTTGGCACGATCACGACATCATAATCTTTCATGAATTCATTTATAGCTTTACAAAGGTTATAGCGATAACGATTTGCATTGATGTATTCAACTGCCGGGATAAATCTTGCGGCACGAAAACTGTTTGGCCAAAATCCTTTGTCCTGTCTTTCAATTAAGTCATCACGATTTGTTCTTGTGAGTTCATCAAAAGCTGCCGCACTTTCAGCATTTAGAATAATCGAAATAAGATTTACCGGGTAAACCGAAGAGTCAGGAAATTCAACAGGTTTCAACGCTGCGCCAAGCGATTTGTAGACTTCTAATACTTTTCTTTCAGGGGCATCCGGTGCTAATCGTTTAAAGTAATTTTCTGCATAAGCGATCCTTAGCTGTTTGAAATTAACGACGCCATCATAGTTGAATTTCTGGTCAACCGAACCATAATCTTTGCCATCGGTACCGTGTATATAATTAAAAACAATTGCGCAATCTTCGGCACTGCGGCAAATTGGTCCCGCTTTATCCAGGCTCCAGCAAAGCACCATTGCACCAGAGCGACTGATGGAACCAAATGTTGGCCGTAAACCGGTAGCACCACACCTTGTAGAAGGAGAAACTATCGAACCTAAGGTTTCAGTACCAATGGTAAAGGGTAATAAACCTGCTACCACAGCAGCAGCAGAACCGGCAGACGAGCCACTTGATCCTTGTTTTAAGTTCCATGGATTTCTTGTTTCACCGCCAAACCACTTATTATTGAATGCAAGGGCACCAAGTGATAGCTTGGCACAAAGGACTGCACCTGCATGTCTTAACCTTTTATAGACATAAGCATCTTCATCGACATGCTGGTCTTTATACGGCGTGCTGCCCCAGGTTGTTTTATAACCTTTCACAGCAAACAGGTCCTTTAGGCCATAAGGGATTCCGTGGAGCACACCCCGATACTTACCCGCCTTTATTTCTTCATCTGCACGCCTGGCCTGCGCCATCGCTGTGTCTTCGGTTAGTGTAATTACACATTCCAGCGTATCGCCCCATTTTTTTAAGCGTTCAATAAAAAACCTGGTTAGTTCGACCGATGTTATTTGTTTTGACCTGATCAGACCCGCTAATTCAGGAATGGAATAAAATGCAAGATCAGTCTTGTTTTTTGGCAACCGTATGTTGGCAACGAATGGAAGCGAAACGGTTTGATTCATCTTTTGTTTGTTCATTCCGTACGGGACGGGATTAAAAGCAAAAGGCAATGGAATATCATTGGTCGGAAGTGTTTTATGCATCCCTTTATAAATCTGGAGATTCCCCATTATATTCCCGATCATGGAATCAGCTTCTGCCTCGGTAAAATCGAGATCATAAAGTTCTGCCGCTTCACGAAGAAAATGAACGGTATCAGCTTTTGTTTGCGCATTTGCAACAATTGAAAAGGAAATAAGCGCCAGGGCAATTAAAAATCTCATAGCAATAGTTTTTTCGTAAAGTAAATTAATGAATAAAATCACTACCTTTTCAATTCAAAATCTAACATATGAGAAAGCTCCTGGTTTTACTGTCTGTTTGTGCCCTGATCCTTTCGTGTGATGAAAAGACAGGTGGTGTTGCAAGCAATAATGGTGTTACCGGTGCCGATATTCACTTGTACGAGTATTTCAACTATGGTGATTCGGGTGTTCAAATGGCGGGCATAAAAATGATCCCAATCATAACTCCGGTTGACACCTTCAATGTCTGGACAAAGCGCTTTGGAAATAATCCGCGGATAAAAGTATTGTTGTTACATGGCGGACCGGCGGCCACCCATCAGTATATGGAAGTTTTTGAAAGCTTTTTCCCAAAAGAAGGGTTTGAATTTTATGAATATGATCAGCTAGGCTGTGGTAATTCTGACAAGCCAACCGATACAACTTTATGGGTACTTGACAGGTTTGTAGAGGAAGTAGAGCAGGTTCGTAAAGCGATTGGTGCAGATTCTACAAATTTTTACATACTTGGAAATTCGTGGGGTGGAATACTTGGAATGCAATACGCATTGAAATACCAGAGCAACATGAAAAGCCTGATCGTTGCAAATATGGTGGCAAGCTGTCCTGAATATGACAGGTATTCCAAAGAAGTTTTACAAAAGCAAATGGATTCGAATATACTGAAAGAGATAAAGGCAATTGAGGCAAAAGGTGATTTCACAAATCCACGTTATATGGAATTACTGACGCCGAACTACTATAATCAGCATATCTGTCGTCTAAACCCCTGGCCGGAACCGATAGGCCGTTCATTTGCTGATCTCAACTATACAATATATAAAATGATGCAAGGGCCTTCTGAAATGGGTATTGGCGGCAACCTTGCAAACTGGGATATTAAGGATCGGTTGAAGGAAATAAGAATTCCAACATTAATGATCGGTGCACGGTATGACACAATGGATCCAAAAGCAATGGAGGAACAGAGCAAGCTGGTTCAAAAAGGCCGCTACCTGCATTGTCCTGACGGAAGTCATCTTGCCATGTATGATGACCAAAAAGTTTTCTTTGATGGCGTGATAAAATTCATCCGTGATGTCGACAGCGGCCAGTTCAAATGATCATTAACGAACCGTTTTAACGGCTGTTACAGTGTTTTTCTTCTGCATGTTTTGAATGAACCACATGATGGTAAAGCTGGGTATAAAGTCTGTACCTGGTAAAATTTCTTCCAGGAAATTTCCAAAACCACCCAAAGCTCCTTTCCAACCACCAAAGGTTTGCATAAAGATCATGGAAGAGATCGGCGCCCAAAGTACATCTCCAAACTCTCCAAAAAAAGGAATTGCATACGTAACATAACCCATGAAGTCCATCAGGATGCAGAAAATAAGCGAAGGTTGTTTTTTCATTTATTACTTAATTGTTTTGCTTGATTTATCAAATTTACTGCCGTATTAAAAGAGCAGGATAGTAGAAGAAAAAAATAACAAAACAGTTGCATCCGGTGATAGTCGCTGTGGTGACAATAAATTAATTTTCTCAATCGATATATTCTTTATTTTGCCACAAACTAAATGTAATGAGAAAGCTCTTCATTCCCTTTTTGCTTGGGTTATCGATCATAAGTTTTTCCCAGGACCACAGTCATGTAATGGGACGAAAGTTGAAATTTCCTGATATACCCGGTTACAAAACGCTAAAATGCGATCTTCATCAGCACACTGTTTTTTCTGATGGCAGCGTGTGGCCGGATATCCGCGTGCAGGAGGCCTTAATGGACGGCCTCGATGCAATTTCGCTCACCGAACATTTGGAGTACCAGCCGCACAAAGACGACATTCCGCATCCGGACAGGAATCGTTCCTACGACATCGCGATAAAAGAAGCTGCAAATCATGACCTGGTTATTGTTAAAGGCTCTGAGATCACCAGGAAAATGCCGCCGGGACATTGCAATGCCGTGTTTCTTTCGGACTGTAACAAATTACTCGTTGATGATTCT
>JAICPX010000296.1 GCA_025929635.1 Chitinophagaceae bacterium | reverse complement strand
TAATCTTGCACTGGCAAATGAAGAAACTGCTTCCTATTATAATGAACTAAAGAAAGCTTTGAAGGATAAAGGGTATAAAGCAAGATTATTCGTTATAAGCACAAAACGATTTGGCTTTCATAATGAAATCCAGGTTAAATTCTCCGGTGCTGCGTCAAAAAGCAGGCATCGTAAGGGCGATGCAATTGACTTTCTTGTTTTTGATATTAATAACGACGGCTATCGGAATTCAAAAGATGTTAATATAGTTACAGATCTTTTAAAGAATGAAATAATGAAAGCTAAGGGCGGAATAGGCACGTATAAGAGTGAAAGATCCTTCTTTAATCGGCAGATGGTGCATATTGATTGCCGAAAAGGAAAAAGCAGGTGGACAAGATGAATTACGGATCGAACGGGCTATTTCTTATAGTTTATGATATTTAATTTCTCTTTGCAAAACCGATACTCCACTTCATCATTACTACTTACAACAACCATCCTGTTATTACAATATTCATCGATGAGACCATGATAAAGTTGGATACCGGCAGCATCAAGATTGGTACAAGGCTCGTCCAGTAAAACCGCCGGCGCATCGGAAAAAATTGCCTGTGCCAGTTTTACTCTTTGCCGCATACCGGAAGAATAATTGCGGATCTGTTTATTCACCGCATTCTCCAAACCAAGAATCGAAATGATCTTATCCGGGGTAATCGAAGAAAGAAAAGGTTTGAATCCTGAATGAAAATTTAAAAACTCTATTAACGTCATTTCTTCAACAACTTCCAAATAAGGAGCGCAGATGGACACATATCTGTAAATATCCTCATTTTCCAATTGCCTATTGCCAATTGCCCATTGGCCGCTGCCTTCATTCAAATGCATGGAGCCGCTTAGTGCCTGGAGCAAAGTTGATTTCCCCGATCCATTTGGCCCAATGATAGCGTAAGATTGTCCTGCAGAAAACTCGTAGGTAAGATGGCGAAAGATCCAGTCGCGGTTGAAGCGTTTGCCCGCATCAGTCAGCGATATCTTCATCCACACTATTTTTGGTGAAGCGTTTTATAATACCGCGGTTCGATTCGCGGATAAAAGTTACGATCTCATCTCTTTCGTCTGTTGCATCAAATTCTTCTTCCAGGTATTCAATTGCCTGGGTAGTATTCAAGCCCTTATTATATATACAGCGGTAAATATCGAGGATATGATTGATCTTTTCTACACCAAATCCTCTTCTTTTCAACCCAATTGAGTTTATCCCGGCATAAGACAACGGAGTTCTTGCCGCTTTGATATAGGGTGGCACATCTTTACCTACCAGGGAACCCCCGCTTAGAAATGAGTGTTGACCGATACGTACAAACTGGTGAATAGCGGTCATGCCGCCAAGTATCGCCCAGTCACCAATGGTAACATGTCCGGCTACCTGGGTATTGTTGCTCATGATACAATTATTGCCCACAATGCAATCATGAGCAAAGTGGCAATAAGCCATTATAAGACAATTGCGGCCGATAACAGTCTTTTCGCGATCGACTGTCCCGCGGTTGATGGTTACAAATTCACGGATAATGGTGTTATCCCCAATAACCACCTGAGAATACTCGCCCTGAAATTTTAGATCCTGAGGAATAGCTGCGATTACGGCACCGGGGAAAATGCGGCAATTCTTACCAATTCTCGCCCCTTCCATGATAGTTACATTGGAACCGATCCATGTACCATCGCCAACTTCAACATCCTGGTGAATAACGGTAAACGGATCAACTTTTACATTCGTCGCCAGCTTGGCATTTGGATGAATATAAGTATGGGGATGAATCATTTAATAAAAGTCTCCCCCGACCTGGCCGGGGGAGGCGGGGGCAAAGTTAATCGTTAATGCCAAACAGAGAATTTTTTTTAGAACTGCCCTTTTATGATAGAATTACGGGCCTGGCTTAACATATATCAAGGCAAATCAGTGGTTGTGTTGTAAATTTGCAGACTAATGCACAATCCTCCTGATATATTATCATTGGCTTACCGGCAAACAGTTTTGCAGGATCAGTTTACACAATTGCAGGAAAAAGAGAGAATGATCCCGGGTTCTGTTCAATACACCATTAACAGGTATCACAATAGTGGTAACTGGAACATGGAAGACCTCGGCATGCTGGTTTATCATTATGAGAAAAGCAATCCGAAAGAGAATTACCTCGAATTGAAATTCTGTGTATCTGGAAATGTGTATTGCCGCCAGAAGGATATTGAATGTAATATGTGCAAGTTCAGCGCATCGAAGTCCTGTGTGGAAAGAGTGGAAAGTGTTGATGTAATGAGTTTCCGGTTTTCTCCTGCTCATATTTCTCAATTTGTCACAAGAAAAGGAAATGAGATCTTAAGTGAAGATGTGTTGAAATTCAGGCACCGTTCATCGTTTACTAAAATTCTGCCCATCTGTGGCAAGACGAGAATGGTCCTCGAAGGATTATTGAACCATACTTATACTGACAGCCTCGAAAATATTTACATCAATGCCCAGACCCAGATGTTGCTTCTGTATAGTTTGGATTGCATGCTGGGTGAGAAAGAAATTGATGTGATCAATTGCAAGTTTTTGGCTAACGAGGCCGATCGTGATAAAATAACAAAAGCAAGAGAGATACTAATCCAGCATATCGGCGAACCCATTACGATCAAAGAACTTAGCCGTAAAGTTGCGATCAATGAATGTTACCTGAAAAAAGGATTCAAAGAAATGTTCGGTACTACTATTTTTGACTTTTATCAAAGCCAGCGAATGGAGCACGCTAAGTATTTGTTGTATGAAAAAGGGTTGAGTGTAACTGAGGTTTCAATGCTGCTGGGTTATTCTTCCATCTCGCATTTTTCAACTGCATTTAAAAAGCATACGGGTCTTAAACCCTGCGAATTATTGTTAAGAGCCTAACTCAAACGATGAAAGTAATTGCTTTCTTATTGTCTGCTTATTTGGTTTTCCTTGTTGCTGTTCCCTGTTGCTTATTTGATAATTGCCCGGAAGATAAGGCTGTCCAAACGGAAAATCATGAAAAGGGCGATGGGGACTGCGGGAGTTGCTCTCCATTTTTTACCTGCGAGGGTTGTTCAGGAGCTACACTTTCATTTACCAGCACACATATAGAAATAATCTCCCTGGATCCAGGGAATCATTATGCAGAATTCATCCTTGCTTCGCCTTGCGATGTCCATTATGAATTCTGGCAGCCGCCTAAGTTAACCTGATATAATACTAACACAGGAATTAACGTTTTCACTTAACCATTTACCTATGCAACGATATTTTATAGTTGCAGCAACGCTCATCCTGAGTTTTGCCGCAGCCGCTCAACATACAATTAAGGCAACAATAAAAGATAAAGATACTGGTGAACCCCTCCCGGGTGCCACGCTGAGTATTGAATCACTTAAGAAATTAACAGCTGCAGATTCATTCGGTTTGGCAATAATGAAAGACATCCCTCAGGGTAAACATCTTTTAAAAATTTCTTTTGTCGGGTATGCCGCCAGGGAAGAAACAGTTGTCATTAGCGATGATATCGAATTAACAATAGAAATGGAGCCGGAACATGAAGAGGAAGAAGAAGTCGTGATCCAGTCGACAAGAAGCTCACGAACTATCCAGGATATTCCCACGAGAGTAGAATTTGTAGCCGGTGAGGAATTGGATGAGAAAGCAAATATGAAACCAGGTGATATAAGAATGGTGTTGAATGAAAGTACCGGCATCACCACTCAACAAACTTCTGCTACATCTGCGAACTCTTCTATTCGTATACAGGGATTGGACGGACGTTATACCCAGCTATTAAAAGACGGTTTTCCATTGTATTCAGGATTCAGTGGTGGACTTGGTTTATTACAAACCCCACCACTTGATCTCAAACAGTTTGAAGTGATCAAAGGTTCATCGTCTACCCTGTATGGTGGTGGCGCCATTGCAGGCCTGGTGAACCTTATTTCAAAGACACCGGCTGAAGAAAGAGAATTGAGATTCCATATTGATGTCACAAGCGCGGGAGGACTAAACACAAGTGGGTTCTATGGCAGAAGAAATAACAAAACAGGGGTCACTTTATTTGCTTCACGGAATAGTAATAAAGCATATGATCCCTCTGAAATCGGGTTGACGGCAATTCCCAAATTTGAACGGTATACAATTAACCCCAAATTTTTCTGGTATATCAATGAGCAAACTGATCTTATGATCGGTGTGAATTATGCTACGGAAGACAGGACCGGCGGTGATATCGAATTTATCAATGGTAATAAAACATCAGGGTATATTGAACGTAATGAATCGAACAGGTTCAGTACACAGTTTTCATTAGATCGGAGGATCGGTAAGGACAAAGCCATAAAATTAAAAAACAGTATCGGTCTTTTTCAACGGACAATATCAGAAGCGTCTTTTCCTGTATTTGATGCCGACCAGGTTGCCAGTTTTACTGAGTTGACGTATGCTGATCATGGTGAAAGGTCAGAATGGATCGCTGGAATAAATCTTGTTACTGATCATTTTGAGGAGGAAAATCTATCGTTGGTGCCATCAAGGAATTATTCGCAGGTGACCACGGGCTTATTTGTTCAAAATAATTTTAAAGCAACAGAAAAATTTAGCTTAGAAACAGGATTAAGAGGGGACTACGTTATAGATTATGGATTCGCATTTTTGCCGCGTATATCAATGCTGTTTAAAATAACCCCGAAACTTTCTTCACGCATCGGGGGAGGAATGGGTTATAAAGCTCCAACGATCTTTTCCGAAGAAAGTGAAAGGATACAATACGTCAACGTATTGCCCATTGATGAAGATATAAACCAGTTGGAAAGAAGCTATGGCGTAAATGCAGATATTAATTACCGGACAAAATTTGCTGATGATAAGATCAGTTTCAGCATCAATCATCTTTTCTTCTACACAAGAATACACGATCCTTTGGTGCTGAGGGCCCAGGGCGGAGTATCGCGGTTTGTGAATGTAGACGGCCATTTTGATAGCCGTGGCATGGAAACCAACGTGAAACTTGGCTATGGTGACTTCAAATTATTCCTTGGTTACACATTTACCAGGGCAGATTTGCATGAAGGAAATCTGAAAACCGAAAACTTTCTTACTTCACGCCATCGCCTGAATTCGGTTTTACTTTATGAGGTGGAAGAAAAATGGAAAATAGGTCTGGAAGCCTATTATTTCAGCAAACAACAGTTAAGTGATGGAACTACCGGTAAGCCATATTGGGTAACTGGTTTTATGTTAGAAAAACTTTGGGAGAAATTTTCATTGTATATCAACTTTGAGAATTTTACTGATTCACGACAAACAAGATTTGATACCATTTATACGGGAACAATTGATAACCCGCAGTTCAGGGATATTTATGCGCCGCTTGATGGGTTTGTAGTGAATGGAGGAGTGAAGCTGCGGTTATGAGTGATGTGTAATTAAGAATTAATAATGAATAATTAATAATGAATAATCAATACTCATCACTCTTTCTTTCCCCTGTAGTTCATTATATCACGATCAAAGAGATAAAGACCACTTTTATCGTCGCCGATCATTTCAAGCTTGTCATTGAGTGTTCGGGCAACCCGCTCTTCCTCCATTTGTTCGTTCACATACCATTGCAAAAAATTATGTGTAGCATAATCTTTCTCGGTCAATGCAAGATAAACGAGGTCATTGATGCTATCACTTACTTTCAATTCATGCTTCAGGAATTCTTCAAAAACACGGCGCAACGATTGAAAAGTAACCATCGGCTGCTCTAAAGCCGGTATCATTGCAAAACCGGCCCGTTCATTGATGAATCGAATAAGTTTCAGCATATGGATCCGTTCTTCATCTGATTGTTTAAAAAAGAATTCGGTCACTCCCTGTAATCCTGGTTGTATTTCTGCCCATGAAGCCATGGCTAAGTACGCTTGTGATGACTCCGCTTCCATTTGTACCTGCTTGTTCAGCGCTTCCTGCATTGATTTGCTTAGCATATGATCCTGTTT
>JAICPX010000642.1 GCA_025929635.1 Chitinophagaceae bacterium | reverse complement strand
CTTTGTTTTCAAACCAATAAAGAATAATTAAATAATCTTGAGTCCCTGCCTGCCGGCAGGCAGGGTTGTGCTTAGGTAACTAAGCACCTGCTCCAAAGGAGCAGACAGATGATTAGTGTGGTCTTCTATTCCTTCCTGTACTCAAGTATATCCCCCCACTGACAATCCAACACATTACAAATCGCTTCCAGTGTATTAAACCGAACTGCCTTTGCCTTCCGAGTTTTAAGTATAGAAAGATTGGCCAGTGTCAAACCGACTTTTTCAGAAAGCTCATTTAATGACATCTTTCGTTTGGCCAGCATTACATCGAGGTTTACTATAATTGCCATAGCTATACGGTTAATTCGTTTTCGTTTTGATTCTTATTCCTTTTCTGATTAATGATGCTATTATAAAGATGATCACTCCAAGGAGGAGGAACGCTGATGCACCATTGCTTCGCTTACTCCTTTACTAAAAGCATTCATTCATCACAACAGACGGTAAGTCTCGCCATGACAACATCAAACACATACCACAAATGTGGTATTGACTTTACTTCTCTTGTCAGCTTAACTTGCAGTATTTTCACAAACTATCAGATCATGAAAAAGAAAGTTGCAGTCTTATTGCTTAGAGTAGCAGGTGCACCTGACCAGCCAACCAAAACTTATGTAGAACAATTGTACACGGCTGCAGGTAAAGGAACCAATAATCTTGTAGACTATTATGAAGATATGTCTCATGGTAAACTCGATATCAGTGACTGCACTGTCTATGATTGGATAGATTATAACCATACTGCCCAGGACTTGATGGACGAGTGGAATAAAGCCTTTAAGCAAAAAGAAGATGAATTGATAAAAGCAGGACTGGATAAAGCGAAAGCTACTGATGCCGCTAACGTATATGCAAATGGCTTTCGCCGTGGAAAAATAACTGAATGGGGAAATGAAGCAGCAACAAAAAATAATAAATCCATAACTGGTTTCGATGTCATCGTTTATATTTTTAATCAGTCCATTGATTTTTTTGGAAGCACTGGCTATACCGTTATTTCCTGGAATCCCGATGGTAACAATCACGCCGGAAATTCTATTTCGCTTGCCGGCACCTCGCATGAATTTGGTCATGCCCTGGGTTTAATGGGTCATGCAAGAATGGAAGGAAGTGAAGAAGAATATGGCGACCTGTGGGATATCATGGGCGATTATCATTATTCCTCAGATAAAAGAGGAACAGCCATTCCGCCTCCGGATGATTCGAAATATTTTACCTATGGCCCCGGGCTAAATGCAGCGTACATGGACTTGATGGGCTGGCTCGATAAATCCCGTGTCTATACGGCCGTGGGTTCTACTTCCTTTCAGTTACGTCCGCTTCATCGCCGTGATCTCCCGGGGTGGCTTTGTGCAAAAATGAATATCGGTAATGAAACCATCTTTGTTGAATTCCGCATGAATGAAAAATGGGATAATACTTTAGCCGCTCCTTGTATCTTCTTGCATAAAAAATCTGTTCATCCCGGAGATGGCACTCCTTGTACAGAGATAATGATGACCGATCCTGCAAATCCCGATAAGACAGAACAGGTTGACCTTCGCAACGGGCAATCATATAGCTGGGGTGATATATCGGATCCCTTTGGTTTTTATGCCAGCATCTCGGTAACTAAGATCGATGTGGAACAAAGAATAGCGTACATCAATTTATATGTACGTTACAAACGCCGTGTTGAACCCCATGGAACGCTTTTCGGAGCAATAGCAGAAGGAGGAGGAGGATATGTATGGACACCGGGTCGCGGTTTAAAAAAAGTACCACCACGATCACCATTGATTAATATCATTGAACTGATCGGGGAAATGGAAAGTTTGCATGAGCTTGAGTCAAGTGGACACAACATGAATGAGATGACCATTGCACAATTAACGAAAATAAGAGATGGTGTTACTGCCATCATT
>JAICPX010000684.1 GCA_025929635.1 Chitinophagaceae bacterium | reverse complement strand
TTTTTAGCCGCTTTTAGTTACCCTTCAGCGGCCCATCTGCCCGGATTTTTTTGATGTGGTTTTTTGAAAAAAGATGATATGCGAAATATCAAGCTTATTGAGGTTCCGTCTGAAATTGGCGCCGGCACCAGGGGCGCAAGTCTCGGCGTGGAAGCAATCAAAATAGCAGCCATGGATTTCATGAGTAATTTCTTTATCCATTTTCCATCTGAACGGATACCGCATGAAAACAAGTTATTGTATGAGCCAATTGAATCACCTTACGCGAAACGGGTGAAGGGTGTTTATTCGATGTATGAAAAAGTAAGCAAGGCAGTTTCTGAATCAATAAAAAATCATTTTTTTCCTGTGGTAGTAAGCGGAGATCATAGCATTGCCGGTGCTACCATTGCCGGGATAAAAATGGCTAAACCTAAAAGCAAGCTCGGCGTAATATGGATCGACGCACATGCCGATATGCATACTCCTTATACGACGCCGTCTGGTAATGTTCATGGAATGCCGTTGGCAATTACCCTTGGGGAAGACAATAAAGATTGTGCAGTCCATGAACTGGATGCAGAAACAAAAGCTTTTTGGGAAAAACTAAAGAATATTGGTAAGGTATCACCCAAAGTTCTACCCGAAGATCTTGTGCTGATATCTACAAGGGATTATGAAAAAGAAGAAAAATATGTGATCGACAAACACAATATTAAAGTGATCACGACAAAAGAGGTGAGAGTAAAGGGGCCTGAAAACATTGTGCGCTCTGTGATTCGCTACCTGGATGAATGTACAGATATTTATATAAGCTTTGATGTGGATGCGCTGGATTCCTCGATTTCAAGAGGTACGGGCACACCTGTAGGAAACGGCTTAAGGGAAAGGGAAGTAGAAGATCTTATCAGTAAATTCATGCACAACCGGAAAGTTTGTTGCTTTGAAATAACAGAAGTAAACCCCACGCTTGATAAAGAAAACCTGATGGCGGAGATCGCATTCAATATCTTGCAGAGAAGCGTGAATGTGTTATTGATGAACTAGATCGGCAACTCCATTACCGGAACAATTAATGATTATGAGGTTATTTTTGGTATTTGTTTCTTTTCTCCTTTCGCATATTGCTATTGCTCAAAACAAATCCTATAAGGACTCCGTAGAATCATATTTGAAAAAGTATGTTAAGGAGCATGAAGTAGTAACCGGAAAAGATAAAGAACTCATGTCGTTTTTTCCTGTAAATGAAAAATACAGGATCCATTGCAGGTTTGAACGAACAGCAAATTCGCCATGGTTCAGAATGGAGAGCTCAGGACAGATCAAAAGAAATTACCGGGCCTATGGCATCCTTCATTTTATAATTAATGATACAGCACTTACCCTGCACATCTATCAAAGCCAGGACCTGATGACCACCAGGCAATATCGCGATCATTTATTTATTCCATTTACTGATGCCACTTCCGGGGAAGAAACATATGAAAGCGGACGTTATATTGATCTTGAGATAAACGATATTGTCGCGGACAGGCTCACGATTGATTTCAACAAAGCTTATAACCCCTACTGCGCATATGCAAGTGGAAAATTCAATTGTCCTATTCCTCCAG
>JAICPX010000456.1 GCA_025929635.1 Chitinophagaceae bacterium | reverse complement strand
CTAACAGTATAGACTGGTAAGATTGGATTGTACTAATAACAATACAAAATGTATAACGGTAACAAAATGATTTCCAAGGCCTGTTTTTTTCAACAAATGCGCCTAATATCGTAAATTAGAGTGTTGGTGGCAATATTACCAGACCCTTCAAAATGAAAATACTGACTTACATATTCGCTCTCTTTCTTTTTACTTACATGTAAATATCTCTCGGTCGTCTTAATATTAAAATGGCCCAATAGCTCCTTAATATACCTGATATCTGTCCCTTTATCCAGGAGATGTGTGGCAAAACTGTGCCGCAAACTATGTATACCCACTTCTTTTCTTATCCCGGCTTTGGCTTTGGCATTACTGAAAATCTGCTGAACGGTCCTTGTCGGGTAGGCAGTCCGTGTTTGCTCTGATTCAAACAAATAAATTTTGGGCCTGGGTTCACAACCCCTTAAATAACTTCTTAAAATATCAAGCAAGACAGGACTTAAATTTACCATCCTGTCCTTTTTGCCTTTAGCACGCTCAATAAAAATTTGCATCCTCTTGCTATCTATATCGGCTATTTTTAAATTTACAAGCTCACTGACCCGTAACCCTGCACTGTAAATTGTAAACAGCATTGCCTTGTGCTTTTTGTTCTTCAAAGCATTAAAAAGCCTCGCAAGCTCATTTTCATTTAACAACCTTGGTAATATAAATGGCTTCTTCGGTCTTGGTATTTCCCAAAAGAATTTTTCTTTCCGCAAGACCTGCTCATAATAAAATTTCATCGCATTGATACGACTATGCAGTGTGTTCTCTTTTAATCCCAATTTTTCATAACAATAAACCAGGTAGCGTTTCAAATGTTCAGGTTTCAACTCGTCAGCAGGAATATCCTGTAATGTCACCAGTAATTGCACCATTTCATTCAGATACGTCGTTATGGTGGAGGAACTATATCCTTTTAACTTCAATAGCTCAAGCATGGAAGGCAACACATTTTTGTTAATCTTCGAAATCCGGGATCGCATTTTTAACTTGTCAGCGTGAAGGGACTGGTTAATTGGCAGTGTCTTCACCCGGCTCAACTCACCACGCTGACCGTTTGGACCTTGTCGTCTTTTTTCAAGATAGTCCTTCAATTCACCCGCTTCCAGGTTTACCCCAGGAGGTATTGCCGACTTGATCTTATTATACGATTCACGGCTTAACGGTAAATACCAGCATTTATTAGCCCGGCTCCATTTGCCACCAGCTTTATTCCGGATAAGTAGATTGAGAGAAAGGTTATTTGCGAAATAAATCCCTATCTGCTCAGCACCATTATGATATACGGGTCTTAAAATGATCGATGAATTCATATGCGAAATTTAATAAATAACTACAGGGAATTAATCCGTGAACCAGGCTATTAAAACATTATTTAGTAAGAAAAATCCCACTCTGTGACGAATAATTATCTTTGCGCCGCCTTTATATTATGCAAAGAATTTACTTAGATAACGCCGCTACCACAGCCCTTGATACAGAAGTGCTTGAGGCTATGTTGCCCTACATGACCACATTTTTTGGCAACCCGTCTTCCATTTATTCCTACGGAAGAGAATCAAGACTCGCGATTGAAAATGCAAGAAAAACCGTGGCCAGGATATTAAATGCAAATCCCGGTGAGATATTTTTTACCAGTGGCGGCACCGAAAGCGATAATATGGCGATCTCGACTTCTATCCGTGACCTGGGTTGCCGGCATATCATTACTTCACCAATTGAGCATCATGCCGTGTTGCATGCAGTTGAACACCTGGATCATGAAGGAATGATCACAACAAGTTTTGTAAAGATCTTACCCGATGGCCACGTCGATCTCAAAGACCTTGAAAAACAACTGGCCGCTCATAAAGAAAGATGCCTGGTTTCATTGATGCATGCAAATAACGAGATCGGCAACATGCTCGATATTTATACTGCCGGGGAGATTTGTAAAAAGTACAATGCCATCTTTCATTCCGATACCGTGCAAACAGTAGGTCATTACAAAATTGATCTTCGCAGCAAGCCTGTACATTTTGCAACTGGTGCGGGACATAAGTTTCATGGACCAAAAGGAGTGGGGATATTGTATGTAAATGATAATATCAAAGTAAAGCCCATGATCTACGGCGGCGGACAGGAAAGAAACATGCGGGCAGGAACAGAGAATCTTTATGGTATCGTTGGTTTTGCAAAAGCATTGGAAGTAGCCGAGACCAATATGGATAAAGATTCCCAATACATTCAATCATTGAAAACTTACATGATCGATAAGCTGCAAAAAGAGATCCCGGGAGTAAGATTTAATGGCGATTACAATGGTAAGAGTCTGTATGCCGTATTGAATGTCTCATTTCCAAAAACAGAAAGATCCGAAATGATCCTCTTTAATCTTGATATAAATAATATCTGTGCATCCGGTGGAAGCGCCTGCAGCAGCGGCGCAGATGTTGGTTCACACGTCATCAGGGCGATCAATAACGATCCGAACCGTGTCCCTGTTCGGTTTTCATTTAGTAAACACAATACCACAGCAGAGATCGATACGGTGGTTGAAAAGTTGAAAGAGATTATTTAACGTCAAACGTGAGACGTGAGACGTGAAAATCAGTCTTACGCCTGATGCCTCACTCTACTTCTGAAGTCAAACGTGAGACGTGAAACGTGAAAATCAGTCTTACGCCTGACGCCTCACTCTGACTTCTGATGTCTCACGTTTGACGTCTCACGTCTCACGAACCTGACTTAACCACTGGAATTATTTACCGAAAGGTCTAATGATTGCCGTAACCAGCACTCCGCCACCATTCAATTTTACTTTTCCATATCCAACACCGTCCAGGGCAAATTTTGCATAAGGCTCGGCACGAAGGCTAAAGTTCCTGGTGACATGTCTTGTATAGCCGCCCGACAAGTCTAACACGGAGAAATAATGTTTGTTCTCATTGTTGATTCTCTTTGTATAGGTAACATAGGTTGGACTTGAATTCGGCTTATAATGGTAATCATATCTTTCCTCTTTCATAAGAAAGGTTGAAAGTCCTGCAGATACAAACCAGCCCTGCTTTTGGTTCTGACTGAATGTGTAATCAATTGTGACCGGTATTTCATACACCTTGCAATTG
This sequence comes from Chitinophagaceae bacterium, assembly GCA_025929635.1. Taxonomy (GTDB): domain Bacteria; phylum Bacteroidota; class Bacteroidia; order Chitinophagales; family Chitinophagaceae; genus VBAS01. Next base: position 764 of record JAICPX010000456.1, on the reverse strand, counting down.
GCCTCGATATCTTTTAGATTAGGATAAGCTGCCCAGACATTGTAAGGCGGATGGTAATCGTAAGGATCGGCCGTGTAAACTTTTCTTGCTGTGTAAAATCCTGTTCTCAGCGAAAACCTTTTCGTAAGTTGATAACCTATACCCACACCAACCACCGGTTTCACCTTACCAATGTCTTCAGTGCCAACGGTGCTAAAATCAGGACCCGCAGAGACCGTAAAAAACAAATTGTTCAAAAATGAATTCTTGTTCTTTTCTTTTTTTGTTTTTGAATTTGCAGTTAGTATTGGTTGCGACTCCGCGGGTTTTGATTGTTGTTGTTCTTCAGTTATTTTTTCAGGTTTCTGTACTTCTTCAGGTTTTTGCAGATCTGTTATCTTTTGAGTGTCATCTGCCTTTTGTTTGTCAATAACAGCCGGGAGGTTCTGCTGGTTATTGTTTTTTTCTACTGGGGTTACAGGCTGGGGGTTGTTATTTGCTTTGTCTGTTACCTGCTTGTTTGGTTTATTTTTTCCCGGATCCCGCCTATTCGGATTCACTTTCACATCGGCATTCTGAATGATCACAGAACTTGCTTTTTCGGATTTTGGTACAATATTTTTGCTATTCTTTTGTGTTGTAGTTGTTTCTTGTTGTAAAGAGGACCCATCAGGCTTTTGTGAAGAGGGAGTTTCTGCTGAACTGTTTTGCGGAATTTCCTTTACCGTTGGCCCAGGTTTGTTGCCGTTATTTTCAGTTGACTTGTCGGGAATATTGTCCGGTGT
>JAICPX010000298.1 GCA_025929635.1 Chitinophagaceae bacterium | reverse complement strand
CGCCCGGAACAGAAGTGAGATTGATGGTGGCATCTGCAAACCACGCCGATGCACCTGCACTGCCCATTTGGTTTCCGAGGTATTCTCCTTTGGGAACCGAAGTAAAAACCGTATCCGTGCTCTGTTTATGATATACCAGTTGCACTTCAGGATATTTTTCATTCAGCCCGTTTATGATACGCTGAATAGTGATCGCGGTATCGGGTATCAGAACATCTTTTTTCATGATCATTGAGTCTGCATCCACATTCCATACAAGGATGCTATCTGAAACTGCCAGTGGCACATCGTCGATCTTCTTATCGTCTGAACTGCAAGCGTTCAAAACGAGACCTGATAATATAATTAGTATAAACCGCATGGCTGCAAGTTATTAAATGTGTCCGTGAAACTTCACTTTACAAGAGTTAAATTGCAATTATTAATAATACCAAAGCATCTTGAGAGTTTTCCTTTTCTTTTTGCCTGTTTTCTTTAGTTTTCAGCTTGCTTTCGCTCAAAAAGAAAACGAGGAATATCAATTACACATAAAAAGAACAACTTCTGCCATTCTTATCGACGGCGTAATGGATGAACAAGCATGGGAGGAAGCTGAAGTTGCAACCGATTTTTTTATGGTATTGCCAATGGACACCAGTTTTGCAAAAGTAAAGACGGAAGTAAGAATGAGTTATGATTCTGAGAATCTTTATTTAATTGTCAACTGTTTTCACAACGAAGGACAGAAATACATGGTCGAGTCATTAAAAAGGGATTTTGTCTTTGGAAGGAATGATAATTTTCTATTGTTCATGGATCCTTTTGATGATCAGACAAATGGTTTTTCATTTGGTGCCAATGCTGCAGGTGCTCAATGGGACGGTACAATGTATGAAGGTGGCAAAGTGGACCTGAGCTGGGATAACAAATGGAACTCTGTTGTAAAAAACTATCCTGACCGATGGATCTTTGAAGCAGCTATTCCCTTTAAAACCATACGTTATAAGAAAGGAATAAAAACATGGGGAATAAATTTCAGCAGGCTTGATATCATCATTGCTGAAAAATCAAGTTGGGCGCCGGTGCCAAGACAATTTCCAACCGCATCACTGGCTTATACCGGGTCATTACTGTGGGATGAAGCGCCGCCTGATGCCGGTGCCAATATTTCGGTCATACCTTATTTACTTGGCGGGTTAAGCAAAGACTATGATGCCAGGAAAAAAGCCACGTACAGAAAAGATGCTGGTATTGATGCAAAGATCGCAGTTACCTCCTCATTGAACCTTGATCTTACTGTCAACCCGGATTTCTCACAGGTTGAAGTTGACAGGCAGGTAACCAACCTTGACCGGTTTGAACTTTTTTTTCCTGAACGAAGGCAATTCTTCCTGGAAAATGGCGATCACTTTGCAAATTTTGGCTATGGCACAATTCGTCCGTTCTTCTCCCGGCGAATTGGTTTGAATGTGCCTATCAGTTTTGGCGCAAGGCTCAGCGGAAAGATCAATAAAGATTGGCGCATCGGTATAATGGATATGCAAACGGGTAAAGTTGATTCAATTGAACTGCCTGCACAGAATTTTGCAGTTGTTGCTTTGCAGCGAAGAGTTTTTTCCCGGTCCAATATTGGTTTGTTATTTGTCAACAAACAATCGGTAAACTATCAGCCTGCAGATTCTGCAAAACATATTTATTCATCATTCAACAGGAATCTTGGGTTTGAATACAACCTTGCCTCTGCCAATAATCTTTGGACGGGAAAATTCATGTTGCTGAAATCTTTTAGCCCGGGCAGGCCCGGCAAGAATTGGGTTCACGCTGCCAATCTTCAATACACAAGTAAAAAATGGACAATTGGCTGGCAACATGAATATATTGGGAGGAATTACAGCGCTGAAGTAGGTTATGTGCCACGAACGAATTACATAAAAGTAAATCCATTGGTGAGCCGGTTGTTCTTTCCAAAAGGTGGAAAAGTATTGAGTCACGGTCCGAGGTTACTCACCAATTATTATTTCAGCACGTCAATGAACCAAACCGATCATGAGACAATTTTTATCTACCTCCTGAATTTCCGGGATCAAAGTTTGTTTGATGTGTGGGCAGGTGATGTGTTTATTGACCTGCTTCAGCCATTTGATCCGACCAATTCAGGAAAAGATACGTTGGCCCGTGGCACAAAGCATCGCTGGAAAGCATGGGGAATCGAATACATATCAAAACCACAAAGTCGTTTCACTTTTGGTTTTAGTACAAGATTTGGCGGTTATTATGCCGATGGTAATCGTTTAAATATTACAACTGATCTTGGTTATCGTTTTCAGCCTTATGTAAATATTGCGATCAACACAAGCTATAACAATATCGATCTTCCTTTGCCATGGGGTAGAACGGATCTCTGGTTGATCGGTCCGAGAGTGGATGTTACAATGACCAATAAATTGTTCTTTACTGCATTTCTTCAATATAACGATCAGCAAAAGAACATTAATATCAATACAAGATTCCAATGGCGCTACCGGCCGGCATCTGATCTCTTCATTGTCTATACTGATAATTATTATACCAACCCCTTGTATATCCGGAACAGGGCTGTTGTACTAAAGTTTACTTATTGGTGGAACCTGTGATGCGAACGTTACAATCATCTAATTCATGGTAGTGTCTCTGTTTGATTTTTTTTACCACATAGTACACATAGAAAATATACACATAGTGCGTTCTATGTGACAATCTATGTATCCTATGTGTCGGCGCCTGCCCCGACAAAGGAGGGGTGGTTCCATTTTTTCAAATTGATACACTACCTAATTCATAGTTTCTTCACCTGTATTGAAAATCCTTTCAAGGGGTTCTTGCTAAGCAAAAGATCGAGTTCATCTTTTGTAAACCCCTTCGCCTGCAGTGCCGGGATCAACACGGTAAAAATATTTGTATAAGGTTTGATTTCCTGAATTTGTTTTTGCGGATCGTACCAGCCTGCATCGTGTGAAATCAATATCCTGTCAAGTATTTCATGCTGCCTGGCAAATAAAAGTTTTTCGACATGTTTTTCAAATTCCCAACCTAATCCATCCAGGGCTATCCAACATCCTTCTTTTGCCGCCAGCAGGTAGTTATTATTGTCATCCTCCGCTTGTGCATGCACCCATACAAAAGCAGACGGGGAAACCTTCATCGCCTTTAATATTTTCAATTGTGGCCACAATCCTTTTGCTGCGCCTGTATGAGAAAGAATGGTCAGTCCTGTTTTTAAATGAGTGATCGCTGCGGCTTTAACGAGTATTTCATCAATAGCATCCAGTGTATCTCTGGCATCAACACTGATCTTAATAAACCCGGGCTTAATAGATGTTCCATCGATGCCGTTCCTGAATTCATTGATCCATATCTCAGCAAGTTCTTCTGCGGTTTTGTTAAATGCAAATGAGGGAATGAATTTATCATTTACTGCACCATAAAAACCTGTATTGGTCAAAATGGTAAGCCCGGTTCTCTTTGCCAGTTTTTCAAGCAGCAATACATCGCGTCCAAGATATGCAGGCGTAGCATCAACAAAGAATTTTACATTGTGGTTTTTTAATTCCTCAAGGTGACCTGACATTACGTTGATAACCGAATCATGATTCCACCTTCCTTTATCAATACTGTCTGCGCCAATAAAATCTACAAGAATATGTTCATGTGAAAGCCATATTTGTCCGGGAGCTGGAGTAACAGTTCCGCCGACTGCTTGAATTGAATTGGTTTTTTCGGCTGAACAACTAAGTATAGCTACAGATAAGAATAAGAAGTATATGCTGATGACAGTTTTCACTAGATATTTTTTACCCGATATCTTCCGAAATAAAGATCGCGTTTGAATTGAGATCGTAAAAGCCAAATTCATTTGTTCCCCATGGCGTCTTCGCCCGGAAATCGGCGTCTTTAACAGTCCCTCTTTGTTTGAACTCTTCAAAAATAGGCTGGATGTCCTTTACATCGATGCGGATGACGGCGCCACCATTCATTGGATCGTCTGCGGTGCCTGCGTGCCACTGGAGATGTATCTCAAACTCATCACGATAAAGACCTGCATACATCTTTTCATGTTGAAAAGAAATTTCAAAACCTGTTTTTTCTTTATACCAGGCAACATCCCTGTCAATGTCTGCAGATTCAAGAACGGGAATGATCCTGACAAGTTTTGTACCCATTAATTACTATTTATTTTCTACTGCTTTAATTACTAATTGCACCAGTTCGTCAACCTTGTTTGGCTCCAGCCATCTTGTAACAATTACAAGATCGTGCTCGTTATCTATTACAATAAAATTGCCACCAAAGCCATCGGCGCTATAAATTTTCTTTGAAACATTTCCCAGCCTGTTCTCTTCATTTGTCCACCACATCAGTCCATAAGACTTGTTGGCAGTCGATGGTTGATTGACCGAGTTTACCCATCGTTCTGAAATGAGCTGCATATTATTCCATTTGCCTTTTCGCAAAAATAATAATCCGAACCTGGCATGATCAAGAGTATTGATAAAAAGCCCGCCACCAAAATGCCCGCCACCACTTACTGACTCGATCATTTGCCCGTCAATATTCACAAAAGAATTATCATAACCATACCAACGCCAGGTTGTGGAAGCACCGATCGGGTCCATGATTCTTTCACGCAACACAACAGGCAACGGTTTTCTGACAACCTGCAATAGGCTATAGGCAAGTAAATTCACCCGGATGTCATTGTATTCAAATGTTGACCCTGGTTCCAATAATTTTCTGTTTTTCCAGTCATCAATTGTTCCTTCTCCTGGTGGACGATCGGCCCAATCACAAACATCAAATAAACATCCCGACCAATCAGATGACTGCGTGAGCAAATGCCGCCAGGTGATCTTTGAATTATGTGGCCCTTCAAATTTTCCATCCCATACATAGTCCTGCACTTTGTCATCAATATTCTTTATCAGGCGATCGTCCAATGCAAGACCTGCAACTGTTGACAAATAACTCTTAGTAACGCTAAAGGTCATATCCACTCTTTTAACATCACCCCACTGGGCGATGATGTATCCATTTTTTAAGATCACGCCCGCAGGTTTACCTCTTTCTTTCATTGGCCCGGCGATCCGATAACCGGGTTCTCTTACATAAGCTTTATAGTTTGCGACCCGCAGATCATATTCAGTTTTTGTTTCATTACGTATTGCAAAACTGACAGCACTATCGATCAGCGCTGCATTCATTTTTAATTCTGTGGGTTTTTTTGTTTGCCATACGGAATCGGGGTAGTAGAGTTGCTGCGCATAAACTATAATTAAAGAACAAGAGAAAGTAATTAAGAATAAACTCTTGGCTATATGTTTCATCCTGTTGTGTTTATTGTATTCATTAGTTTAATGGCCTCTGGTTCTCCCTTATCAATTGCTTTTTTCAAATACTCCATTCCTTTTTCCTTTTCGCCAATTTCAAAAAGAAACCGGGCATAAAAATACTCGAGAAGGTCTATTGGTATAACTATATTATCAAAAGCTTTTTGAAAATATTCTTGAGCCTGCTTGTAGTCTTTTCTTTTTTGATGATACAGCGCAAAATTTCTGAATGAATACCCCGCATCATTATTTGTAGTGTTCAAAGCTGTATTGAGATAAAACTTTCCACTCTCCAGGTCTCCGATCATAATAAATGCAAAGCCAAGATTATCATTTGTATAACCATCGCCTGGATTGATTTCTAATGCTTTTTGAAAATAAGGGATGCTTTTTTGATACTCCTGTTTTCTAAGATATGAATATCCAATGTTATTATTAACTGTCACTTTCAATGACTCATCCATTGTCATAAATAATATTTTTTGTAGGGTGACAATCGCGCCGTCAAAATCGTTCTTGTCACTTTTATCCTCTGCATCCAATAAAAGACGGGTAGCTTCAAGTTCCTGCTTGTTAAATAATGGATTTGAATCCTTCTTTATATACTCAATAGCATTTTCAAATTCCTT
>JAICPX010000116.1 GCA_025929635.1 Chitinophagaceae bacterium | reverse complement strand
TTCAATGGCTTTCAACCCTCAATGATCGTTGCCAGGACGGAGGAGGATTTTAATTACCTGCCATTTAATTCCACAAGGGTGAACACCTCGCGTTTTGATGTAGGGGGAAAAAGAAATAATCCCTCCGGACTAGACGCCTTTGTTTACGCGGAAAGAGATATTTATCGCCCCGGTGAAAAAATAAATTTTTCCGTGATAATTCGCAACCGCGAATGGAAAAGTCCGGGCGAGTTGCCGGTGAAAATGAAATTTCTCTTACCCAATGGCAAAGAGCTGAAAGAATTCCGCAAGACCTTGAATGAAGAAGGATCAGTTGAAGGCAGTATTGAAATGGCTTTATCCGCGATAACCGGATCCTACACGCTGGAGGTGTATACATCCAATGATCTTTTGCTTGCCTCAAAGGATTTTAATGTTGAAGAATTCATTCCTGATCGTATAAGAGTAAATGTAACGCTTGACAAACAGTTCCTGAAAGCTGGAGAAACAACCACGCTTTCCGTGAATGCAGTGAATTTCTTTGGCCCGCCGGCAGCTAATCGTAAATACGAAACGGAGATTCAAACCCGGCAGAAATATTTTTCCCCAGAGAAATTTGACAAGTTTAATTTTAGTTTCTCCAATCAGAATATTCCCCTGATCAAAGATGTAAGGGAAGGCACAACCGATGCGCAGGGAAATGCTACCCAATCATATACTTTTCCGGAGCATTTGAAGAATTCCGGTGTTTTGCAAACAACATTTTATACAACTGTGTTTGATGAAACAGGTAGACCTGTGAGCCGTGGAAGTTCTATCGACGTGTTTACACAGGATGTTTTCTTTGGTATTCAATATGACGGCTGGTGGTATCATCCATTGAACCAGCCGATAAAATTTACACTGGCCGCAGTAAATAAAGATGGTATTGCCGTGAGTGCGACGGCAAAAGTTGAGATCATCAAAAAAGAATACAGGACACAACTGGTAGGAAGCAGCGGTTATTTCCGGTATGAATCGCAGATGAGTATAAAATCAATGGAAGTAAAGCAAATGACTGTTGGCGCCCGATCTGACTATATGTATGTTCCAAAAGAACCGGGTGAATATGAATTAAGAGTTTCGATTCCCGGTGCTGCGTCATATGTAAGCCAGGAGTTTTATAGCTATGGACGCTGGGGCTGGTCCGATCAGAATTCATTTGAGGTTAACAATGAAGGCAATATTGATATTGAGCTGGAGAAAAAATCTTATTTGACAGGCGAATCAGTTACGGCCCATTTCAGACCGCCATTCAGTGGAAGAATGTTGGTGACGATGGAAACAGATAAGCTTATCAAATATCAGTATGTTGATGTTGATGTCAACCAGAAGAATCGTACTGTCAGCGTAAAACTTCCGTTAACCGCTGAACATCTCCCGAATGTTTATATTACGGCAACGCTGATCAAACCACATGATATTTCCGATCTGCCGCTTACAGTTGCTCACGGTTTTCAGAATGTAAAAGTGGAAGATAAAGCCAGGAAGATGCCGGTGAGCATCGCTGCTGCAAAAACCGTTCGGTCCAAAACAACACAAAAAGTAACGGTAAAAGCTGCACCGGGAAGTTATGTTACGCTTGCGGCAGTTGATAATGGCGTGTTGCAAATAAGTGATTTTGCAACACCAGATCCCTATGATTTCTTTTACCAGAAAAAGGCTTTACAGGTTGCGGCATTTGATCTTTATCCTTTGTTGTTCCCGGAAATAAGAGCAAGATTCAGCAGCAGTGGTGGTGATGCCGAAGCCGATATGCAAAAAAGAGTGAACCCAATGCCGGCGAAAAGAGTAAAGATCGTTTCCTACTGGAGCGGTATCAAAAAAGCAAATGGAAACGGTGAAGCTATCTTTGAATTCTCAGTTCCTCAATTCAGTGGCGAAATAAGATTGATGGCTGTTGCTTATAAGAATCAAAGCTTTGGCAGCAGTGAAAATACAATGACGGTTGCCGACCCGATCGTTATCAGCACAGCCTTGCCAAGATTTTTAAGCCCGGGTGATACCGTGACTGTTCCGGTCACATTAAGCAATACGACTGCAAAAGCCGGTAATGTTTCTTCAACAATTTCTGTTGAGGGCCCATTAAAAGTTATCGGCGTAAATAGTCAAACCGCCACGATAAGCGGCAACAGTGAAGGGAAAACAGTTTTCAGGATTGCTGCTGATCCTGCCGTTGCAGTGGGCAAAATAAAGATCGCAGTAAATGGACTTGGAGAAAAATTCTCTGATGAGACGGAGATCTCAATTCGTCCTGCTTCACCATTGCAAAAGGTCTCGGGGAGTGGTTCGATTGCCGGTGGTTCGGCACAAAAATTAAATATTGGGTTAAGTGATTTTATTCAATCAAGTATCTCATATAAGCTTGTTGTCAGTCGTTCGCCCGCATTGGAATTGGGTGATCATCTTCGTTACCTGGTTGAATATCCTTATGGCTGCACCGAACAAACCGTTTCAGCCGCATTTCCTCAATTGTATTATGGCGATATGGCCGACCTGATGGGTTTGAATCAGAAAATGAAATCAAATGCCAACAGCAATATTCTTGAAGCCATTCGCAAAATAAAAATGCGGCAGACGTATCGTGGTGGCGTCATGCTGTGGGATAATGATGGTACCGAGCATTGGTGGTCAACGGCGTATGCTGCTCATTTCTTACTTGAAGCAAAGAAGGCGGGGTTCGATGTAGATAATAGTTTGATCGAAACAATATTGGGGTATCTCAATACAAGACTAAGAACAAGGGAAACGATCAATTATTATTTCAATCGCGATCAAAACAAAATGATTGCGCCAAAAGAGGTGGCCTATAGTTTATATGTACTGGCCTTAGCCGGCAAAAGCAATGTGGCATCAATGAATTATTATAAAGCAAATCCGCAGTTGCTGGCGTTGGACAGCCGGTATCTGCTATCTGCGGCTTATGCAGCAGCCGGGGATAAAAGATCTTTTAATGCATTATTGCCTTCGGCATTTGCCGGTGAGGAATCAGTGCCACAAACAGGAGGGAGTTTTTATTCAGATGTTCGTGATGAAGCGATCGCATTGAATGCATTGATCGATGCTGATCCCGGGAATAGCCAGATCGGTGTGATGGCTAAACATGTAAGTGACAAACTAAAAACGCGTCATTGGCTCAGCACACAGGAAAGAGCCTTCTCTTTTCTTGCGATAGGGAAATTGTCAAGATCTGCTGTGAGATCTGACGTGACCGCTGAAATAAAAGTGAATGGCAAAACTATCGCGAAAGTGAATGGCGGACAATGGACAGGTAATGAAGCTGCATTAAAAGGAACCAATATCGATATTGAAACAAAAGGAAGCGGTCGTCTTTATTATTTCTGGGTGGCCGAAGGTATCAGTGCAAGCGGAGTGTACAAGGAAGAAGATAATTACCTGCGTGTTCGCAAACGTTTCTATGATCGTTTTGGTAAGCCGATCACAGGAAATACATTTAAGCAAAATGACCTGATCATTGTCGGGATCACATTGGAGCGTTCTTATTCAACCGACATCGAGAATGTCGTGATCACTGATATTTTACCGGCAGGTTTTGAGATCGAGAATCCGCGGACAAAAGAAATTCCGGGAATGGATTGGATAAAAGATGCATCTGATGTAAGATCGCTTGATGTTCGTGATGATCGCATTCATTTCTTTGTCGATGCTGATTATGCCAAAAAGAATTTTTACTATGCTGTTCGTGCTGTTTCACCGGGTATTTATAAAATGGGTCCTGTAAGTGCGGATGCAATGTACAATGGGGAGTACCATTCATACAATGGGGCAGGAGTGGTTAGGGTGGTGGAGTAGAATTGCGCGGCCGACGAAGGAGGTGGAAGGAATCTCCTTCATCCTTTGATACTATTGAAAGCTGGTAATGATTTTTGTTACCAGCTTTTGTACTACTATGAGGCTTCTGTTGCGACTCACAGCCTGCACTGAGCGAAGCGAAGTGTTCAACGTTCTGTTCAACATTGAGCACTTGCGTCGTTTCGATTAAATTGGGAGGCTTGAAGAAAGTCGCACTCTCCTTCTCCAACAATTTCATTCGACTTGTTTATTTTATAATGCTTCCTGATTATAGAAGAACGATTGCGACGGGAAATGGAGCTGCGTAGGAGCTGCCTGAAAAAAATTGTAGGCCGTGTTCTTTCCCTGCTTGCGAAAACGGAAATGTGGTGGTTGTGGTTCATTTGGGGATTGTCGTAGAGACAAGGCATGCCTTGTCTCTACAAAAAAAGGATCTCAACCACAACAATTCCTACGGAGTCTAAAAGATCCAGATAGGGTTTCTATAAACTGGTTACCCTTTAGGGTAAAACAGAAACACTTAGTCTTTGGTGCGATTGATGCTGAATAAACTGATGATTACTGGCCGCTAGCGGGGCCTATGAACTCTTAACCGATTGTTCACGTGTATGTTCAAAATCATTTACCTAATAATTTTCCCAGCCTTTCATAGTCTCCATCCTGACCAAAATTCTCTGTATTCGCATTTGTACCAATTATCTGATGTGCCAAACAGCCCAGACACACTTTAGCCGTTCCAATTACCTTTTTTTGCTTTTTAAAAATCAGGATGTCATTATAAATGCGAATGCATGTATACCCAATCCAGTTCTTCATCGGTTTTTCAACAAAAATCCTGTCAATCGCCCTAAATTTTGACTGATCGATAGTGCCTTTCTTATAGCCAATTAACTCAAGTTTGCTAATAAACAACGTGTCTGAAAGGTGTTTTGGGATATCTCCTAAAATAACATCTAATTTAAGTGAATCGATCTTTGACCTGGATCGATTTTCATGCAGCGTTACGACATCCCCGTCACCATATCGACTGAAGTAATAATCAATTTCGTCATAGTCAAAAAATTTTCTGCCAGCTGATTTTTCGGGTTGTTTACTTAATGAGTCTTTTATCGGTCTGTCAGTTGAGGAATTACAACCGACAAAAACGAGGGGTATAAGTACCAGTAGGAGTCTTTTCATCTGATAAACTTATCGTTTCTCAAGGGTAAATATACATTTTACAGCCTGGGTTACTATAATAACCGAATGTTTAACTTTGTTTTTCTTGAAAATTGTAAAGCCAAAAAAATATCGGAAGTTTACAAAAAGGAACATTCTTACCAGCTATGAAAAAACTTTTAATTCTTTCTGTACTTTTTATCACCTGTCTTGCATTCAGATTTATTATCCCAAATTCTGATGAACCTGTATTTGTCCCCCCGAGCCAGCAAAGAACAGGTGGTGACAGCGCCAGGGGTTATGACTATCTTATCAATGGTGATTATGTAAGAGGGGGTGTACCGGAAATGATCTTCAAAAGAGGAATTGGCAAGCCGACGATATTTCTGCAAAGAGATTCGGTGAATGAGGGTATTCCTCATGATTACACAGCGGTAAAAGCGTTTAATGGAGAAATTGTGATCGCACCGAATTGCCTGCAATGTCATGCACAGGTTTTTGAAAATAAATTATACATCGGTCTCGGTAATACTTTTGTAGATTTCAGCGACAGGGAAACCCTAAGTGTAAAAAATCTTGAGAAAGCAGAAAAATTTTTAAAAACTCTTGCAGCAAAAAAATGGAAGGCATCGGAACATTTTTTTGAAGTGGCGAAAATTACCGGCCCGCAACTTTATACGGAAACAAGAGGAGTAAATGCCGCTGACCGTTTAGGTGCTGTTCTTGCTGCGCATCGTGATCCCGTTACATTTAAATGGAGTGCTGAACCTTTGCTTGATCTCCCCGAACAAGTGATCCCATCCGATGTTCCTGCCTGGTGGTTATTAAAAAAGAAGAATGGCATGTTTTATACTGCTTTTGGCCGTGGTGATTTTGGAAGATTCTTAATGGCATCAAACCTATTAACGGTGAATGATACATCCGAATCCGCGGAAGTGGATAAACATATGCCCGATATCCTGGCTTATATCAATTCATTACAGGCACCCAAATACCCAAAAGCAATTAATGAAGCCCTGGCGGAAAAAGGAAAAGTGATTTTTAATAGCAACTGCTCTGAATGTCATGGCACCTATGGTAAAGACGGACAATATCCCAACCTTGTAATTCCTCAATCGATCATTCAAACCGATTCATTACTGCAATTGTCTAATTATTCGCAGCCGCAGTTCATCGAATGGTTCAATAAAAGCTGGTTCAGCACCGGCGATCATCCGGCAAAGCTGGTTCCCTTCAGGGGTTATATTGCTCCGCCTTTGGATGGTGTTTGGGTCACCGCTCCTTATCTTCATAATGGCTCAGTCCCGACGTTAGAAGCAGTATTGAATAGCCCGATCAGACCAACATACTGGTCAAGAAATTTTACTGTTCCCGAATATAATTATGAAAACCCCGGGTGGAAGTATGCTGTTCATGATAAAGCGGATGATCGATCGATCTACAATACCAAACTACCCGGTTACGGAAATTATGGCCACTACTTTGGCGATAATCTTACTGCCGGGGAACGAAAAGCCGTGATAGAATACCTCAAAACACTGTAAGCACCTGGTAGAATCTTAAAAAACATTTTCATGAAGAAGTTGATATTGCTTTTTGCTTTGCCCGGCTTTTTCGCCGTTTTATCCAATGTACATGCCCAGGTCAGATGGCCAGCAAAAGAATGGACAATTTCAGCACCTGCAGCAGAAAAGATGATCAATGACTCATTGAAGGCTTTTGAAGCGGACATCAATAGTGGCAAATATGGTTACGTCGACGGAATGTTCATTACCAGAAATGGCAAACTCATTTATCAAAGGTCATGGAAACATGATTATGAAAAAATATATGGCGATAATGCAGGAACAACAAGCCCGTTAAATCCATATGACCCCGGGGGACCATACAACTATTTCAATCCATGGTGGCATCCTTTTTATCGCCGTGGTGAGCTTCATAGTCTGCAATCGGTAACAAAGACCATTACGTCGGTGGTCATTGGCGTAGCCACAACAAGAAATGAATTTCCCGACCTGTCAAAAACCGTGTTGAGTTTTTTTGATACATCACAGGTTAAAAATATTGACGATCGCAAGAGAAGAATGACGATCAAACATCTTCTCACAATGACTGCAGGGTTTAACTGGAACGAGAATCTTCCTTACAGCGATCCTGCAAATGACGGGATTGCCATGGAAGCAAGCTTTGATTGGATCAAGTATGTTATTGATAAACCAATGGCTTTCGAACCAGGACAAACATTTGCTTATAACAGCGGTGCATCGCAACTGCTTTCATATATTTTCAGAAGATCCACAGGTAAAGACATTGAAGAGTATGCAGCACAATATCTTTTTGCTCCGTTGGGAATTAGTGATTACTTCTGGAAAAGAACGCCGACGGGATTAGCCGATACTGAAGGGGGACTTTATTTAAGACCAGCGGATCTTGCCCGCATATTCTACCTGTTCTTACAAAATGGTAATTGGGATGGCAGGCAGATCGTCAGCACCGGTTGGGTGCAATCTTCTATTAGTCCGGTCATGAGTTTGGGCGGAGGCACGAAATATGGATACAAATGGTGGCTTTATGAGTATGAGAATTCAAGGCTGGCCTGGTTTGGTTCAGGTTTCGGCGGACAATTTCCAATTGTGATCCCCGAATACAATATTGTAGCTGTGTTTACAGCATGGAATGTTTTGCCCGGAAGACCTGGATTAGGCAGAAATATTATTGTAAGCAGGTTATTAAATGCAATTGCCGATAAGAAATAATTTTTTTCGAGCCGAATCACGTTGAACACATTTTTGCAGATATGGTTTAATAAATAGATATTTATTGAACGAAGCATGCCACCCGGAAAAAATATTGCAGTTGTTTGTAACAAGCTTGCCGGTAACGGAAAAGCCATCATCCTGGCCAAACGCCTTACAGGCGAATTGCAAAAAAGAAATATCAGTTACACTTTGTATTACGAAGACTGGCCACGGGAAATTACCCGGTTTACAGATGCCTGGATCATTGGCGGAGATGGCACATTAAATTATTTCTTCAATAAATACCCGGGGATAAATTTACCCATTGTTGTTTTTAATGGCGGCACAGGAAATGATGTTCATTCGCTGCTTTACAAAAACAGCTCGTTTGAAGAACAGCTGGAAATTGCATTGACAGCAATACCCAGGTCTATTGATGCAGGCAGGTGTAATGACAAATATTTCTTAAACGGTGTTGGGATAGGATTTGAAGGGGCTGTGGCAAAGCGTTTAACCAATAAAAGGAAAACAAAGACAGGGAAAGCTGCTTTCATGGGCGCCATTATTCAAAAAGTATTTTTCTATTCATCAAAAAAATACAAGGCGGTCGCGAACGAATACAAAATGGAGGGACAGCGATTACTGATTAGCGTTATGAATGGTCATAGGGCAGGTGGCGGCTTTCATATTGCTCCTGAATCAGAAATTGATGATGGACTGCTGGATGTCGTGATCGTTGATAAATTGAATCCCTTGCGGCGGCTCCGCTGGTTGCCGGTAATTGAAAAAGGAAAACATCTTGCGCTTCCGTTCATAAAACACTTCCGCACAAAGAAATTAGTTGTAACAAGTGACGAACCGATGGACACACATTTGGATGGAGAATATTATTCTGCCAAACGATTGGAGATTGAAATGCTTCCGGGAAAGTATTTGTTCAGGTATTAAAAGGAAAGCGTCCCGCCGGGGCGGGACGCTTGTCAATGACTCTTTTATCACTGTTTACTCATCGTCATCACAGGTATCTCAGAGCCATATGAAAGAATTTTTTTGGTGAATTTGTTCCACCAGCCCTGGAATTTATTTTCCTCAGGTTTGTTGAGCATGATCAGGTCACCATTGATGCGCTTTGCAAAATCAAAGGTCGTTTTTTCCAGGTCCTTTCCTTCCAGAATGAATCCCTGCGCCGAAACACTGGGGATGCTGCTAACGATATCCATCCCCTCGTTAAGGATCTTTTCAGGCGTATTTCCCTGGCGCAGTGTGATCATATAAATTGTCGATCTGAAACTACGGGCAAGGGCTGCTGCCATTCGTATTCTTCTTAATGATAATTCATCATACAATGGAAGGATGATCTTCTTAAAATGATGCACCAATCCTTTTGAACCCACAGCAAGTACAGGGACATTGGTCATTTGCGCCAGTTTACTAACAGATACAGTCGATGTCATCCTTTGAAACAGGTTATTTGACAGTCCCATCACGACCATATCCATTTCAAAGTCATGGATATATTCCGTCAGCTTTGTAACGGGATTCCCTTCCAGCAAGCTGATCTCGATCTTGCCGTTGCCACATAGCTGGTTTGAATAGGATACGGAAAGGTCCTTTAGCTGGTCATAGCTATTCATCCTGTCAACATATGATTCATAGGGGGTGAACGAGCTGAACAAAGACGGCTTTACAATATTTACCAAATGAATATTGCAATTCATTTGATTAGCCATCTCGATTGCTTTCGTTATCGCCCATTTATTTTTACTTGTGAAGTCAACCGGTACAAGTATGTTGTAAAGTTTGTTGGACATAAGTGCGTTTTTAAAAATTAGTTTTTTAACCCTTAGAATAATCGTGCCAATGATTTCGGTCGTTGAAAATATTTCTTAGGTGGAGTCTAGAAATAGTGTTGGTCGTTCAATTGTAGTAAGAAAGTCAAAATACAAGCCAAATAAAAATGTTGTCACATATAAACACTCACACCTGATTAAGACATTAATTAAATGCGCTTTACATATTAAAAAAATGTGGAAAATTTTCTTAAACAGTACCACCGTTAAATTAAAAAAAAAGAGCCACCCCGGACCAGGAGCAGCTCACGTGGGAGTAATGTTGATTACTCACCAAAAGGATAGGGAATTTAGCCTATGTATGAAACTTGATTATGTATCGCTATTAATGATAAGAACTCCAAAGTGATTGCGGCAATAAAAGTATTTTAAGATCAAACAAATACTTAGAAAATGGGATTAAAAGTGGATTAAAAATCTACCGGCCGGGGCATAATCATTCACTGGTAAAGCTGATCCTTTCATTTTCACTCACTTGTTCATTGTCAATACAGGAATTTGAGAACCATAGGAAAGGAGCTTGTTTGTAAGTTTGCTCCACCAGCCTGGTAAATTGAACTCTTTAAGCGGGTAGATCATGATCAGGTCGCCATTTATTTTTTTTGCAAAATCGATTGTTGACTTTGCAAGATTTTTTCCTTCGAGAATAATGCCTTGCACCGGCGTTGTCGAAATGCTTTGTACTATTTCCAATGCTTCATTTATGATCTTTTCTGCGACGTTATTTTCCTGGCGCAATGTGATCACATAAATGGTAGATTTGAAAGTGCGGCCAAGCATTGTTGCCATTTTAATACTTCGAACTGATGCCTCATTATGGAGCGGCAAAATGATCTTTTTGAAATGACAAACAAGGCCACCTGCTCCAATCGCCAGCACGGGAATATTTGTTTTTTTTGCAAGCCTGCTAATCGAAACTGACGAGATCACCCGCTGAACAAGGTTGAACCTGGATAAACCCAATATTACCATATCCATTTTATATTCATGAATATATTCAGCGAGCCTGTTTCCCGGGTGACCTTCCAGGATGCTGATCTCAATTTTACCATTGCCACAAAGCTGGCTTGAATAACGGGCTGCCATTTCTTTCAGCCGTTCAAAATTATCCAGCCTGTCTGCACGTGATTCATAGGGAGTAATTAGGCTTGTCATTAGTGGTAAACCTGG
>JAICPX010000654.1 GCA_025929635.1 Chitinophagaceae bacterium | reverse complement strand
GCTCTTATTCATGACCCGGAAGTGTTGATACTGGATGAACCTACCTCAGGTCTTGATCCTAACCAGATAATTGAAATAAGAGAGGTGATAAAAAAACAGGGTAAAGATAAAACGGTTCTCTTTTCATCTCACATATTGCAGGAAGTGGAAGCTATTTGTGACCGCGTCATCATTATTAATAAAGGTGAGATAGTGGCAAATGACAAACTCAGCAATCTCAAAAAAGGAAATGATGACAGGCATGTTGTGATAGTGCATTTCAAAGAGGCGGTTGACAAACATTTGTTGGAATCAATTAACCATGTAACAGGTGTTGATGAGACATCGTCAACGAACTTTAAACTCCAAACCTCAAACCCTGAAGCAGTTCGAAAACAAATTCTTGAGCTCTCATTGCAGCATAATCTCAACATCGTTTCTTTGCAAAGCGAAAGCCAAAGCCTTGAAGATGTATTCAGGTCACTTACGCAAAAAGCTGAATAGGATTATAGAACGTACAAGTGAGTGACACAACAGAAGCTTAATAGTGCTACGAAAGCCAGGTTCATAACGATGAATTACAAAATTATAAAACCAAAATCGATTGAGGGGATTGCTTCGGCTTCGCCTCGCAATTAAACAACTAACCATGAGCTACATTTCCGAAATTTTTGCAAGACAGATCTTAGATTCAAGAGGAAATCCAACGGTTGAAGTAGATGTATTAACAGATGAAGGGGCAATGGGCCGTGCCGCTGTACCGAGTGGAGCCAGCACCGGTGTCCATGAAGCTGCAGAGTTGCGTGACGGCGATAAAAAAATTTATTTAGGCAAAGGAGTATTGAAAGCCGTTAAGAATGTTAATGAAATTATTGCACCTGCACTGATCGGCAATGATGTGGCTGATCAAACCGGGATTGATGAAATGATGATACAACTGGATGCAACAACGAACAAAGGAAAATTGGGTGCAAATGCATTGCTGGCGGTGAGCATGGCGGTTGCAAAAGCAGCGGCCGAAGAAGCCGGACTCCCATTGTACAGGTATGTCGGCGGCACAAATGCAAAGACATTGCCTGTTCCAATGATGAATATTTTGAATGGAGGCGCTCATGCCGATAATAAAATAGACTTCCAGGAATTTATGGTAATGCCTGTTGGCGCATCAACATTCAGTGACGGATTGCGATGGGGTGTGGAGATCTTTCATGCGCTAAAAACAGTATTGAAGAAAAAAGGATTCAGCACGAATGTGGGGGATGAAGGCGGATTTGCTCCAAACATACAGTCAAACGAAGAAGCGATCGAAACGGTATTGACCGCAATTGATGCAGCCGGGTATAAAACCGGTTCGCAAATTGTGATCGCCATGGATGCTGCCAATAGTGAATTATGGGATGGCAAAAAGAAAAAATACGTTTTTCATAAAAGCAGCGGAAAGGAAATGTCGAGCGACCAGCTGGTGAAGTATTGGGAAAAATGGGTAAAGCAATACCCGATCGCTTCTATTGAAGATGGGATGGCGGAAGATGATTGGGAGGGATGGAAGTTGTTGACCAAAACGATCGGCAGCAAATGCCAGCTAGTGGGTGATGATCTTTTTGTAACTAATGTAACAAGATTGCAGGAAGGAATAAATAAGGGCATCGGTAATGCCTTGCTGGTAAAAGTGAACCAGATCGGGACCGTTACCGAAACTATCAATGCAGTTACATTGGCACAACATAACGGGTACAACACGATCATGAGTCATCGCAGCGGAGAAACAGAAGATACAACGATTGCTGACCTTGCTGTTGCATTAAATTGCGGACAGATAAAAACCGGCTCGGCGTCAAGAACAGATCGTATGGCAAAATATAACCAGCTAATAAGAATTGAAGAACTTTTAGGTATGTCTGC
>JAICPX010000081.1 GCA_025929635.1 Chitinophagaceae bacterium | reverse complement strand
TTAGCGACTGCATTACTTGCGGCCACAATTGCGCTAAAACAGAATGACATTAAAAAGGTATTGGCTTATTCGACGGTGAGTCAATTAGGATTTATGTTTCTTGCGCTGGGTGTTGGCGCTTATACGGCAGCCGTATTTCACGTCATGACGCATGCTTTTTTCAAGGCACTATTGTTTCTTGGGAGCGGAAGTGTTATTCATGCAATGGGAGGTGAGCAGGATATAAGAAGGATGGGAGGGTTAAGTAAAAAGCTAAAGATAACCTCATTTACCTTCCTGATCGGTTGTATCGCAATTGCGGGTATCCCTCCTTTAAGTGGTTTCTTTTCAAAGGATGCAATTCTACTAGGAGCGTTCTTGCATGAGAAAGGTGGAATAGTACTTTATTCCATTGCTTTGTTTACAGCATTGCTTACTGCATTCTATATGTTCCGTTTGTACGTTGTAACTTTTACCGGAAAATTCAGAGGCACCCCTGAACAGGAACATCACTTGCATGAAAGTCCTGTGCTCATGACGGTGCCATTGATCATACTGGCGGTATTGTCGGTCATCGGGGGTTTTGTTGGTGTTCCCGGGGCAATAATGGCGGGCGGAGATAAGATCGCCGGATTTCTGTCACCTGTGATCAACCAGGAAGTTCATGAAATAGCTCACTCCACAGAATATACATTGATGGCATTGTCCACAGGGTTAGTAATACTCACGATTGTCTTTGCCTGGTCCAGGTTTAGAAATTATCAGCCAAAAGAAGAAAGTGGATTGGGGAAGATATTGGAGAATAAATGGTACGTGGATGAATTATATGATAAGATCATAGCAAATCCATTGAACAGGTTTGCAGGTTTTTTAAATAATGTATTTGAGAAATATATTATCGATGGTGTTGTAAATGGTGTTGGAAAAGCAGTGAACTATGGCAGCCGCCAAATAAGATTGTTGCAAAGCGGTCAGGTAGGTAGTTATGTCTTGCTGATGGTATTGTCAATACTGCTTTTGTTAGTGTACCAGTTTTTCATAAGATAGCCTACTGTCCTCCTGCGCAGGCGGAGAAAAGTAGGTGGTAAATTTTTTTTTTGAGATGAATACAGAAAATCAGGATTTGGCAAATGTTTTAAAAGACCCGTAAGGGCTGGAATATATGATCGCATTGTTATTGATATTGGTTCCGTTGTTAACCGGCATCGCTACATTTTTTCTTAAAAAAGAGGCGACTGCAAAAGGATGGGCTTTGCTTTCCTCATTTGCAACAGCAGCTGTTTCAATACTGGGGTTGACAATCTTAAACCGGTCAGACCTATTACAATTCAAATGTGACTGGCTGCCCGGGTTAGGTTCGACTTTTTCGCTCCGTCTTGATGGCATGGGACAATTGCTTTGCCTGTTAACTGCAATTTCATTTCCACTCATATTTATATCCACCTGGAATCGTCAATATAAGAATGCGCATAACTTTTTTGCACTGATGCTTCTTTCACAAGCCGGCTTAATGGGTGTGTTTCTGGCGATGGATGCATTGGTATTTTATTTCTTTTGGGAGCTTGCCCTGATACCTGTTTATTTTCTTTGTTCAATGTGGGGCGCCGAAAAAAGAATTGCGGCAACGTTCAAGTTCTTTATTTACACGTTTGTTGGTTCCCTGCTGATGCTTATCGGGCTTATCTATTTGCAAACACAGACTCCTGACAGGTCATTTGAGATCGATTCTTTTTACAGGATTGCTTTAAAGCGTGAAAATTGGGTATTCTGGTTAATATTTGTTGCGTTTGCAATTAAGATACCCGTGTTCCCATTTCATAGCTGGCAGCCCGATACATATGAACAATCACCTACAGCGGTCACCATGGTGCTTAGTGCGATTATGGTGAAAATGGGTGTGTTTGCGATCATACGATGGTTACTTCCTGTTTTACCACATGCATCCTATGCTTATGGTGAAACAATGGTTACGATGTGGACAATCGTTGGGATGTTGTATGCGTCACTATTGGCATGGAGGCAAAATGATCTGAAAAGACTGATCGCGTATTCGTCTATTGCGCACCTGGGATTGATGGTGGTTGCCATTTTTTCAGAAACGCAGATCGGGATGCAGGGCGCCATGCTGCAAATGTTCAATCACGGCATCAATATCATCGGGCTTTGGATCATCGTTGAAATACTGGAAAGAAAATTTGGTACCAGGAAACTGTCTGACCTTGGTGGTCTCGCCCAAAAGGCACCGGTAATGGCAATATTATTTGTGGTGATCGTATTAGCAAATATTGCTTTGCCACTTACCAATGCATTTGTTGGCGAGTTTATGATGTTTACAGGAATATTTAGTTCCCGCGTTTTTTCGTATGAGCTGTTAACGGTGCCGCTTGCCGGGCTTACAATAATTTTTGGAGCTATTTATATGCTCAGCATGGTGCAAAAAGTAATATATGGAAATACAAACGAGCTGACAGAAAATGCAACTGAAATTGGTCCCCATGAAAAACTGGCGTTGGGAATTATTGTAATTATGATCCTTGTTGCCGGTATCTACCCGCAACCTTTTCTTAACCTTACAAAGGAAACAACTGAACTGATATTAAAAGAAGCAAATGTGCTTCCTTTTTAAACAATAACAATTCACCCCTTCTCCGGTAACGGGAAAGGGAAAGGGATGAGGCTATGAATGCATTAATTATATCGGCAGTAATGGGAGTGGTGATGATGTTCAGCGGCCTGTTGCTGAAACAGAAATCGGCAGTTCGTACTGTAGCACTGAGCGGACTTTTTGTGGCCATTGTCTTTAATATAATGGAAACATATGGTTTTCATTTATTCATGATCAATGTGGGCGGTATGATGAACTTCGACCGCTTTGCACTGTTCTTTAATACCATCGCAATGACATGTACATTCATTTTCTTTTTGCTTTCAGCGAGAGAAATGGAAAAGGTCGGTTTGCAATACGCTGACTATTTTGCTTTGTTATTTTTTATTCTTTGCGGGATCATTCTTTCTTCCTCCTTCAGTTCATTATTGATACTTTTCCTTGGAATAGAGATCATATCAATACCACTATACGTATTGACCGGAAGCGATAAAAAAAATCTGAAAAGCAATGAAGCCGCATTAAAATATTTCTTGCTTGGTTCTTTTTCCACCGGGCTTATGCTGATGGGAATTACGCTTATTTATGGTAACTCCGGTTCATTTGCAATTGACACCATTACTACACCGGGAACAAAACCTTCTGTGTTGCTGATCGCCGGGTTATTGTTACTGATGTTCTCAATGGCCTTTAAAGTTTCGGCAGCGCCATTTCATTTCTGGACGCCGGATGTATACGATGGAGCACCCACTGTCTTTACTTCCTTTATGGCTACGATTGTTAAAGCTGCCGTGTTCATAGCTTTTCTTCGTCTCTTTTATCTTGCGTTCGGTGATATCCATGCGACATGGAAGTTGTTTATCGCGATCCTGACTGCATTAACGTTATTCGTTGGCAACATTACCGCCGTTTTCCAGCAAAGTGTAAAAAGAATGTTGGCATATTCGAGTATTGCCCAAGCAGGGTTTATGCTTATGGCCATTCTTGCCTTGAATAGCATAGGCGCTGAAGGCATCTTGCTTTATGGTACGGCCTATTGTCTTTCAACAATTGGTCTTTTCGCCATATTGGTTAAGATGAAAGATTATACGTTTGATGGCTTCAATGGTCTTGCCCGGCATCAGCCTTTGCTGGCAGCTGCAGCGGTGATATTTCTTTTATCATTAGCAGGCATACCGCTGACGGCAGGATTTCTTGCAAAATATTATATGTTGAATGCCGTGATCAGCAACGGGGAATTCTTATGGCTTGTAATATTTGCAGTACTGATGGCAGCCGTTAGTGTTTATTATTATTTCCGTGTGATACAGGCCATGTATTTCAAAGAAGGTGAACCACAGGCAATGGAAATAAGTTCTTCATTTAAATGGATAATAAGTTTGGTTGCTGCCCTGGTTATCATAATCGGTGTTTATCCGCAAATTTTATTTAACTGGTTCTATTTTTAGATTCCGGATACTGGATGCTGGATACTTGATGCTGGATACTGGATACTGGATGCCGGATGTCTGGAAGGATGAAAACGATATTGAAACCAGCACTCAGTATCCAGTATCCAGTATCCAGCATCAAGATCCGCCATTCGTGGATTTGCCTTTGCCGGCACCAATTCACGCATATCTTTGTTTTCCTTAAATAATTTTTTTCATCCATGAGAAAAACTACATATCGTGTACTCCTGGCCATCTTAGTGCTTTGCAGTTCTATAATCGTTACAGCCCAGCAAGGGAGACCCCAATCAGGTGATAGTTCAAGACCCGGCCAGCGACCGGGTCCAAAACCTTACAGGGAAGTGATCACTGATAAGGCAATCACCTGGAATGGCTTCTTCAAAGTTCACAAAATTGAAGACAAGTATTATTTTGAAATACCCAATGATCTTCTTTGGCGGGATATTCTTGTTGTCAATCGTATCTCCCGAACACAAGCTGGTAGTGGCTATGGAGGCGACCAGGTTGGTCAAAATGTTATCCGGTTTGACAAAGGGCCTAATAACAGGATGTTTCTCCGTACAATCTCTTATGCAGTGTACGCGAAAGACTCAACATCTCCAATGTTTTCATCAGTTGACAATTCTAATTTACAGCCCATTTCATTTTCATTTGATATAAGAGCACATGGAAGGGATTCTGCGACATCAGTTATCGAGATCACAGACTTTGTGAATGGCGACAATGATGTTTTATTCTTTAGTAATGCCGGGAAAACGCAGAGACGTCTTGGTTC
Organism: Chitinophagaceae bacterium; assembly: GCA_025929635.1. Taxonomy (GTDB): domain Bacteria; phylum Bacteroidota; class Bacteroidia; order Chitinophagales; family Chitinophagaceae; genus VBAS01. The sequence continues at coordinate 8,218 of JAICPX010000081.1, read as the reverse complement.
CTTACAAACAGATAAATCGTATATCGTCAGTGTAAGGCCTTACCCGATCAATATTGAGATCAAGGCAGTGAAAACTTATGGAAGAAGCCAGGCGCCAATTGCCGGTGGCGGTTTGGGTACTCCGCAACCCCAGGGTAATCTTACTGTGGAGATGAACAGTTCAATGGTATTGCTTCCAAAAGTCCCAATGCAGGCAAGACATTTTGATGCAAGAGTTGGCTATTTCACTGTAGGGTATAGAGATTTTGACGCAAATCCACAGGGCGTTAAAAATATCACTTTGATCAAGCGATGGAGACTGGAACCAAAAGAAGAAGACATTGAAAAATACAAAAGGGGGGAGTTAGTAGAACCGAAAAAGCCGATCATATTTTATATTGATCCTGCAACTCCAAAAAAATGGATTCCTTACCTGATACAAGGTGTTGATGACTGGCAGGCTGCATTTGAAAAAGCAGGGTTTAAGAACGCGATCTTTGGAAAACTGGCTCCAGGCAGGGAAGAAGACAGTACATGGAGCTTAGAGGATGCCCGCAATTCAGCCATAGTCTATAAACCATCGGATATTCCCAATGCAAGTGGCCCCAGTATTTCCGACCCACGTAGCGGGGAGATAATCGAGAGTCATATTAACTGGTATCATAACGTAATGATGCTGATCCGTAACTGGTATCTGATACAGGCTGCTCCTAATGATACGAGAGCAAGAAAAATGGAATTTCCTGATGAGTTGATGGGCCGGCTCATCCGGTTTGTTTCATCACATGAAGTGGGACATACCTTGGGTCTTCGTCACAATTTTGGTTCAAGCTCTTCGGTGCCTGTTGAAAATTTAAGAAATAAAGAATGGGTTGCTAAAAATGGACATACTCCATCGATCATGGATTATGCCCGTTTCAATTATGTGGCACAACCCGAGGATGGGTTAAATGGTGAAGAGTTGCAGGCCCGTATTGGTGATTATGATCGATGGGCGATTGAGTGGGGCTACCGTCTTTTTCCTGAGTTCAAATCACCCGAAGCTGAAAAGGGAAAATTAAATCAGTGGACAAGAGAAAAATTAAAAGATCGCCGGTTGTGGTGGGGCGATGGCGAAAGCAACCAGGACGATCCGCGTTCACAGACCGAAGATCTTAGTGATAATGCTATAAAAGCAAGTGAATATGGAATAAAGAATTTGAAAAGAATTGTTCCTGAACTAATGAGTTGGACAAAAGTAGATAACGAAGATTTTACCAATCTCTCAGATATCTATAACCAGGTAAGCGGGCAATTCAATCGTTATATGAGCCATGTGTCAAGAAATGTCGGTGGTATTTACAAAACGCCACGCGTGGTTGAAGATGCAGAGCCGGTCTATGAATTTGCCTCAAAAGCAAAACAAGCTGAAGCGGTTGCATTTTTGAACCAGCAACTATTTATGACGCCAACATGGCTTGTCAATAATGAAGTATTTGCCAGAACCGGCGGAAACCCGCTTATTATTATCGGGAATATCCAGGACAATGCATTGAATCGCCTGTTTAGTTCAAATACATTAAATAAGCTGATAACTGCTGAAGCAACGCTTGGCAGCAGTACCTATAGAATGATTGATCTATTTAGTGACGTAAAAAAAGGGATCTGGTCAGAATTAAATACCAGGAAACCAATAGATGTTTATCGTAGAAATTTACAGAAGTCGTATGTAAATGTGTTGACCGGTCTGATTGGTCCTGCCCCGGTCGTACTTAATCTTGGCGGAGGAGGTTTTAATGTGAATCCTTCAGTGAACGTTGACAAATCCGATATCAAGAGTTTTGTCAGGGCTCATTTAACTTCATTAAGGTCCGAAATAAATTCAGCGGCTGCGGCAATGAGTGATCCAATGAGCAAATATCATTTGCAGGATGTAGCGAAAAGAATTGATGAGGCTTTAGATCCCAAGAAATAACTCAGTCTGTAGTCTCTAGTCACTAGTCGAGGCTGAACTATCGACTAACGACTACCGGCTTTTTATTTTAACCGGCCGGTTATCAAATTCTATAACTTTGGGTTTGCCCGCTTCCTTAAATTCGGGAAAGAATGAGAGCAAAGGATGTCTTGTCAATTGCATTCCGGTCCGTTCGCAGCAATATGCTGCGAACAGTGCTTACCGTTTTGATCATAGCGTTAGGGATAACAGCATTGGTAGTTGTAAATACTGCCATTAAAGCCATTGATCAAAAGTTCTCCGAAAGTTTTTCAACTATGGGGGCAAATGGTTTTACCATACGGTACAGGGACAGGAATATTCGTTTTGGTGGTGGTGATAACGAGATAAAAAAGGAAAAAAAAGGAGCCAAAAAACAAAGGACATCGAACCTTAGTAAAAGGATCACGAAAGATGAAGCGGAGATGTTTGTAAAGAACTATAAATTCCCATCTTCAAAAGGCCTGTCCGTATTTGCAACAAGAAATGCGATCGCTTCTTATGAAGCAAGAAAGACCAGCCCCAACGTAATCGTATTTGGTGGTGATGAAAATTATCTTGTCTTGAATGGATTTAAGATAAGGGTAGGCAGGAATTTGAACCAGGCAGATGTACAGTCAGGAAGAAATGTTTGCATTATCGGCGAGGACATAGCAAAGAAATTGTTCCCAACAAATACTGACAGGGCTGTAAATGCCATTATTCGTGTCCAAAATATTCCTTACCGGGTGATCGGAGTATTGGAGAGCCGCGGTTCTTCATTTGGGATGAGCTATGACAACAGGATCATAACAAGCTACACCAATATTCATCGCCAGTTCAGTTCTGGCATCAGTTATGTGATCGCGGTGATGACGAATGATATCAAGAAAGTAAATGCAGCGATGGGTGAAGCCGAAGGTGTTTTCAGATCGGTAAGAAAATTGGCTACGACAGAAGAAAGCAATTTTTTTCTTGACAGGAATGACAGTATAGCCGAAAAGGCCATGAACAGCCTGGGCATGATCTCGCTCACGGCCGTAGTGATTGGGTTTATTACACTGCTTGGTGCTGCAATAGGCTTGATGAATATTATGCTGGTCGCAGTTACGGAACGAACAAAGGAAGTTGGTCTTATCAAGGCATTAGGAGGAAAGAAACGGACGGTTATATCCCAATTTTTGTTGGAGGCAATTATTATCAGCGTACTGGGTGCGCTGCTGGGAATTATCCTTGGTATATCATTAGGAAACTTCTTCTCTCTTGTGATCAGTACCGGGTTTGTCGTACCATGGAACTGGGTGATCCTGGCCATTGTCATTTGTTCAATTACAGGATTGCTGGCAGGATTGTACCCGGCACTAAAAGCAGGTCGTCTGAACCCAATTGAAGCGCTTCGATATGAGTGATCTTACCTCATGAACATGCAGCAATTTTAATATCGTATCAGTCTGAGACTAACCCTTGTTTGGGCCTGGAGCGAAAATAGAACGGCTTCTTGGTTCATATCAAAAAATCATTAACTTGTACCGCTCTGGTTAAAATTTTTTGAGGGGGTATTTGGAGCATTTAGTTTTTTTTTCCTTAGAATTGTGTCCCTGAAAAAAATCAAATCTTTATTTAAAAATTCTAAACACTAAAAACAAAGATCATGGCTGAAACTAAACCGACTGCACCAGCAAGTGTGAAAGCTACTTCAGTACAGGCAAGAAAAAGCAGTAATGCCATTTCATGGCTTGCTCCAATTATTTGTATCATCGCAGGTTACTGTATCTGGCGTTTTATCTTTGGAAGTCCAGATGGATTCGAAAAACCAGATCCTAAAGGTGGTTTCTGGCCAAAGCACGAAAAACCAAAAGGCGCTATGAATGCGATCTATGAGGGAGGTATTATCGTGCCGATTTTAATCGGTATGTTTCTGATGGTAGTTACCTTTTCCGTTGAAAGATTGTTGACAATTAGAAAGGCATTGGGTAGCGGATCTATTGCTGATTTCATTCGCAAAGTTCAATATCACCTTGCCAATAGAAATATAGATGCTGCTATCGCAGAATGTGATAAGCAGCGCGGCTCTGTCGCTAACGTTATGAGGGCAGGTTTGCGTCGTTATAAGGAAATGACAACAAATAGTGAACTTTCTACCGATCAAAAGGTTTTAGCCATACAAAAAGAAGTTGAAGAGGCAACAGCACTGGAACTCCCTATGCTTCAAAAAAACCTTGTATTTCTTTCCACGATCACTTCAGTTGGTACACTCGTTGCCCTCTTAGGTACGGTAATGGGTATGATACGTTCGTTTGCCGCTCTAGGTGACGCTGGCGGTGGAGCAGGAGCCGCCACCCAGCTGGCAGTTGGTATTGCGGAGGCACTTTACAACACAGCTCTGGGTATCGGCACTTCGGCCGCGGCGCTTATCATGTACAACGTATTTACCACGAAAATCGATTCTATAACTTATGGTATTGACGAGTCAGGCTTCACGCTGACACAGAGCTTTGCCTCTCTTTACAAATAAGAGACATTCTTCTTTATGGAAAATATGAAACATTGAATCTCAACATTAAACAGATTTTATAATGCCCAGTGTTAAAATTCCGAAGAAAAGTACATTTGTAGACATGACGCCTTTTGTCGATGTGGCTTTCCTGATACTCACTTTCTTTATTATGGCCACCAAATTCAAGCCCGCAGATCCGGTTGAAGTTAAAACGCCCAACTCTGTTTCAACAAAGGATATTACTGACTCCGATCACCTGCAGGTGACTTTTGATAAGGATGGGAGGGTTTTCTTTCATATAAAGCCACAAAAAGATGCAAGCATCAAATTAAACGTCATCAAGAATTTGAATACTACGCGGAATCTTGGACTAACTGATGCCGAAATGAAAAACTTCGTGATGACAGAAGCTATTGGTGTACCCTATACAGGCTTAAAACAGCTTCTGTCGCTGCCTGTTGAGAACCAGGGAAGTCTCAGGCAGCCAGGAATTCCAATAGATTCTACCGGGGGTGAATTGTATTTTTGGATCAGGGACGCGGTAAGCGCTTTTTCGGGGCATACTTTGAAGTACTACCTCAAAGGAGACAACAATGCGAAATACCCTACTTTCAAAAATGTTTTGAACGCATTTAAGAGGAACGAAATTTTAAAGTTTAATATGATCACAATGCTCGAGGATGTACCTGCAGGAACAGAACTTTCAGCCATCAGGAGCAGGGATAAATCTTCAGGTACAACGCCCAAATAAATTATTAACGCTAAAAAATTAAGATATGGCAAGTATTGAGGAAGGCGGTGGCGAAAGCCATAAAAAAGGACCCGGTGTAAAAAAAGCAAAAAAGCTCTCTACCCGTGTAGACATGACCCCGATGGTGGACCTGGGATTCCTGCTCATTACGTTTTTTATCTTTACCACAACCATGAGCAGCCCCACTACCATGGATCTGTTCATGCCCAAGGATACCGATAAGGATGAAGAGCAGAATAAGGCAAAGGAATCTGGTGCTTTGACCTTGCTCCTTGGCAAAAATGATGTTATCTATTATTATGAAGGCCAATTGAAAGAGGATGCTTCCAATTTTCTTACATCAAGCTTTGGTAAGATTCGCCAGGTGATCATCGACAAGAAAAAATCTGTGATCGAGACCCATGTTCATGATGAAGGTTGCAAAAAGATCCAGGAAAAAGCCCGGGTGGGAGATGCGAAAACAGGTGTAAGGCCTGATCCGAATTGGCAAAAAGCTTGTTATGACAGGGACCTGGTGGTCGTTATTAAACCGGACGAGGAGGCGACTTATAAGAACACTATTGATATCCTCGACGAAATGGCAATTAATGATGTAAAAAGATATGCGATGGTCGATCTTTTTCCGATTGAAAAAGAATTGATTAAGAAGACCCAGGGTGGAAATTAATTTGATCAAATAATGTGGAATACAAATTGTTCTGCATCTAACGTTAAAAGAAACTTCAATGGAAATAAATAAGATCCTGAAAAGTGATATTCTTGATCTTCTTTTTGAGGATAGGAACAAAGCTTACGGCGCTTATGAGCTTCGCAAGACTTATAAGAAAAGGCTTACAATTGCACTGTTATGTACAGCAGCTGTCGCCCTATTGGCGCTAGGCGGTTCTTTGCTTGCCAGTAGCTTGAAGGAAAAGGAAGGTAAAGTACAGATTCGGGAAATGACACTTACCGAGCTGAACCAGGAAGAGGAAAAGAAACCTGAACCTCCTCCACCTCCTCCGCCAAAGCAAGAACCTCCAAAGGTGGAAATGACAAAATTCACCCCTCCCAAAATTGTAAAAGACGAGGAGGTAAAAAAAGAGGAAATACCGCCTGAAGTAGAAGAGCTCGAGGATACAAAAATTGCCCTGGAAACGCAGGAAGGTATTAAAGACGAGGGTTTAGCTCCCACAATTGTTGACGAAGGTAAACAGGTAATCGAAGAAAAAAAGGAAGAAGACGAGAACCAGGTGTTTACAAAGGTCGAAGTTGAAGCAAGTTTTAAAGGTGGCGAGAAGGAATGGAGGAGATTCCTTGAAAGAAATCTTGAGGCCAATGTACCTGTTGACAATGGGGCTCCTGAAGGAACATATACCGTTGTTGTTCAGTTCATCGTTGACAAAGAAGGAAAAATTAGTGATGTAAAATCCCTGACTCAGCATGGACATGGAATGGAAGAAGAAGCAATGAGGGTAATTAAGAAAGGTCCCGATTGGATCCCGGCTGTGCAGAATGGACGTCATGTAAAAGCTTACCGGAAGCAGCCAATCACATTCGTTGTAGCAGCTGAATAATATTATTTCAAAACATATTCTTATCCCTCCCCGTTAGTCGGGAGGGATTTTTATTTTTGGGCCTTTATGAATGGAAAATTAACTGGTTGGGATGATACAATTGTAGCGCTGGCAACACCACCGGGCATTGGCGCAATCGGTGTGATCAGGCTTAGTGGCAATAAAGCAATTGAGATTGTAAATGATCTTTTTCCATCAAAAGATCTCAGGCAACAGCCGTCACATACAATTCATGTTGGCGTGCTAAAAGACAAGGGAGCAGCACTTGATGAAGTAGTTGTTTCACTGTATAAAGAACCAGGATCATATACAGGTGAAGATGTGGTTGAAATAAGCGGGCACGGATCTCCATTTGTCCTCCGGCAAATAATCGAGGCCTGTCTGCAACACGGAGCAAGACTGGCAAAACCTGGTGAATTTACGCAACGTGCTTTTTTAAAAGGGAAGCTTGATCTTGCCCAGGCCGAAGCAGTTGCCGACCTGATCGCATCAAATACGGCAGCATCACAAAGAACCGCACTGCATAATATTCGTGGTGGTTTTTCAAATAAACTAAAGGAGCTAAGAGAGCAATTGATAAAATTCTCCGCACTGATAGAACTGGAGCTTGATTTCAGCCAGGAAGATGTCGAGTTTGCAGACAGGAAGCAATTTTATGAATTGATAAATGAATTAAGCAAGCTAACCGATCAATTGATAAACTCGTTCCGGTTAGGAAACGTGATCAAGAATGGCGTCAGCGTTGCCATTGTTGGTAAACCCAATGCAGGTAAATCGACTTTATTAAATGCTTTGTTGCAGGAGGACAGGGCGATTGTAAGTGAAATTCCCGGAACAACAAGAGACACGATTGAAGAAATTATCAATATAGATGGAATCCTGTTCCGGTTAATTGATACTGCTGGAATTCGCCAGCATACAAGTGATATAATTGAAACGATGGGTGTTGAAAAAAGCCTGGGTAAAATGAAGTCGGCGGATCTTGTGTTGTATGTTTTTGATGTGAGGGATCTGAAGTCTGTCCGCAAGGACTCTCCGAAGGAGTCCTTCGTGACCTTCGGAGAAGTCGGAAGTCTGAAGTCTGAGATGGAGAAGGAGCAACTAAATTATTTACTGGTGGGAAACAAAATTGATGAACAGGACGGACAAGTCATTAGAAATAATTTTTCATCGATAGATAATATCGTTTTCATTTCTGCAAAAGCCCATAAGCACCTCGAAGTATTAAAAGAAAGAATGGTTGACAAAGTGATCTCTGGACAGGTTCAACCCGAGGGCCCTGTCCCAGCTGGCGTCGTCCACTTCGTCGAAGTGCACGCGCTCGAAGTTTGCGGCGTTGACCACCAGTAGATCCAATCCGCCCAAGCTCTGCGTGGCGCGGTCGACCAGCGCTCGCGCTTGCTCGCGCAGAGACAGGTCGGCTTGCAGCAGGATGCCGTCGCCACCGACACGCTGGATGCTCTCGAGGGCCGCCTCGGCTCCACTCT
>JAICPX010000478.1 GCA_025929635.1 Chitinophagaceae bacterium | reverse complement strand
ATCTAAACAATAGTAGCCCTTTCTCAGGAACTGGAACCGGTCATCAAACTTCGCATTCTTTAATGCGGGTTCGGCAAAACCTGTTACAACTTTCAAAGAATCCGGATTGACATAGTCTTTAAAATCACCTTCTTCGCTTGCCGGATCCTCAACTCTGAATAGCCGGTCATACTCCCTTACCTCAACTTTAATCGCATCGGCAACATTCACCCAATGCAATGTGCCTTTTACATTGATGCCGGATGTGTCATTCCCGCTCCGGCTTTCGGGAACATATGTACAGTGAAGTTCAGTCACATTTCCTTTTTCATCCCTGATCACATCTTCACATTTAATAATGTACGCACTCTTCAATCTTACCAGTTGCCCAGGGGCTAAGCGAAAATATTTCTTCGGAGGATTCTCCATAAAATCATCCCGTTCAATATAAATCTCTTTACTAAAAGATAGATCTCTTGTCCCCCCATCCGGGTCTTCAGGATTGTTATCTGTCACCAGCTTCTCCATTGGTTTATCAAAATTTGTGATCACAACTTTTACCGGGTCGAATACCACCATTCGTCTCAGGGCGATCCTGTTCAAATGTTCCCGAAGGCAAAACTCAAGCAAACCAACGTCAACAATATTCTCTCTTTTTGCAATACCGATCCGGTCGCAAAAGTCCCGGATACTTTCGGGGGTATAACCGCGCCTGCGCAGCCCACTGATCGTCGGCATTCTCGGATCATCCCATGCAGTCACATATTTTTCGTTTACCAATTGCAACAGCTTCCGCTTACTCGTAACCGTATAATTGATATTTCGCCTGGCAAACTCATATTGACGTGAAGGGTATATTTCCAGTTTTTCGATGAGCCAGTCATACAATTCCCTGTGAGGAACGAATTCCAGCGTGCAAATTGAATGGGTAATGTTCTCAACTGAATCACTTTGGCCGTGTGCCATATCGTACATTGGATAGATACACCATTTGTCGCCAGTTCGATGATGATGTGCATGTTTGATACGGTAAAGTACAGGATCACGCATCAGCATATTGATATGCGCCATATCGATCTTTGCCCGCAATGTTCTTGTGCCATCTTCAAACTGCCCTGCCTTCATTTTTTCAAACAAGTCCAAATTATCTTCAATGCTGCGGTCGCGATATTTACTGTTCTTCCCCGGCTCAGTTGGGGTGCCTTTCATTGCCGCCATCTCTTCACTCGTACTATCATCCACATAGGCCAACCCTTTTTTGACCAGTTTGACGGCAAATTCATACAATTGGTCAAAATAATCACTGGCATATAATTCATGTTTCCATTCAAACCCCAGCCAATGAACATCGTCCTTTATACTGTCAACATATTCCACTTCCTCCGTTACAGGATTAGTATCATCAAACCGAAGATTGGTATACCCGGGATATTTTTTTGTCAATCCAAAATTTAAGCAAATGCTGGAGGCATGCCCGATATGCAAATAACCATTGGGCTCTGGCGGAAAGCGGGTAATGATCTGTTTATATTTGCCAGACTTCAGATCTTCTTCAATTATTTCTTCCAGGAAATTTAAGCTGCGTTCCTCTTTTTTTATTTCTTCGCTCATAGGTCGGCAAAGATAAAGATTATGAGGCGAGCCTTGGCACCTTGACTAAGCGTCCCTTGCGACGTACAACCCGCACCGGGCAAGGCGAAGTGTTCAGCAACACAAGTCTATTAAGCTTTTCATATTTTTAGCATTAATTATGCACGATGTAGACGTCATCAGGAATATTCTTGAACAAACGGAGATCGCATTTCCGGGATCAACTTTTATTAAAAGCCTTCACCAGCAGTATTTGAATCGCGGAGGGCTTAGTAAAAAACAATTGGAGGGTTTGTATCAAATGGCGCAAAAAGTAAACACGATCCCTGCCGGCAAACTTTCAACACTGGAAGCTATTATTTTGAAAAAACCCACACGATATAAATCGTCAAAGCCCGACCCTTCACCGCTTTATAAGAAAGATGAAGACCTGGAAAAAATGATTTCAGCAGTGTTGGAAAAATACCCCCGGCACAAAAGAGTTTTATTCCTGAAAACGAAATACGACAACAATGAAGTCCTCACTTTGGCCGAGATCGCTGAAATAGAAAAGTTTTATAAACTGTTGCGATAAACTGAAAAAAATAAAAACATATATTTACAAAAAAACATCCCCTATGTCGTTACTTAATCAGAACAAAGGCAAAAAGAAAAAAGATCAAAAGAAAAATCAAAACAATGTGGCAGGCTCTAAATTCATACAAAAGCCGCAAAACACATCCTTCGTAAGCAAACAGCAAAATACAGGATCACAAAGAGGAAGCTGATCAATTATAAACAATTAGCCCACGATCTAAATCGCAGGCTGGATTTAGATCGTGGGCTCCAAAAAACCAATTTTGCCTTTTTTCCTAGGCATGTTCCAAGACATCCTGTGCCTGGTAAACCCTGAGCACCGGCTCTTTGGAAAAGAATGGCCTGACCCGGTCAACAAGATCCTTATACACGCCTTTGCTGTGATAAGCATCTGCGTCTTCCTTGTTTTCCCATGTTGTCATTGAAATATAATCTTCATTTTTATCTACCGGCTCCAATAATCTGCAATCCAGATTTCCTTTTTGCTTCCTTAACGTGGGAATGGCTACTTCATTATAGAATTTTTTTAATTCCTGAAGTTTTTCCGGCTTAAATCCGAAATAAGTCATTCGTACAAACATAACGCCTCCTTTTTTTAAGTGAAAAAAAATAGTTTTCAAGGGAGGTCCTTATCCTGTTTACGGGATCATGCAAAAGTTACGACCCCGGAAAGGCCGTTTCCTAATTTATTTGAGAAAATAATTTTGCACAATACGATGGATGCTATCTCCCGGGGGTTGGAGATGTTGTTATAGCCACCGGTTTTTTTATATTCAACCGATACCTTAGCGCCAATTCTTCATTACAAAAAACATAAAGCCACGCTCCCATATCGGGAGTTATCGAATAGCTGAAGGAAAATTTTTCGTTATTCATAACCGGTTTTATCGCAAGCTGGGTTGTATCAAACACCGGTGATGAGGAAACATAAAAATTCGTAAGCTCTCTTTTTGTTTTCAGCTCGATAAGAACCGTGTCCCCTACTGCTGTTTCGATCACTCCCTTTACCGGAAAATGATTGGTAACACCTGCTTTAAGGAATCCTGAATACCGGAACGGGCTTTGGGCAAACTCACGGTAATCAGGCAGCTCAGTCAGCAATGTCCATCGAAGATCTTCAGGATAATGATCACGAATGAACTGGCTGGGCGGAGTAAGAAAATAAAAATCGTTGTATTGCTTTACGTATTGATTGGAATAGGAAACAAACCCGCTTGCCCAGGTTACATCCAGCAACTGCCAGGCGCTGTCGAGATAAACTGCATTCCACGCATGGTTGACCCCAAATCTTTTACTCATGTTAGTTCTTGCATAGCCAAAGATGATCTCACTTTGTATACCGGCATGATCACACAGTGTCTTAAACAATCTTGCGTACCCGTCGCAGAAAGCAACTTTTTTATATAAAACTTTTGCTGCTACCCGTTCATTGAGTGGTGGCAACGCAGCATTGCTATCATCGGGCTCTTCATAAAACAATGGGCCGGTTGGCTTGCCGCGGCTGAAGATCCT
>JAICPX010000587.1 GCA_025929635.1 Chitinophagaceae bacterium | reverse complement strand
CAATTCATTTTCTTTTATAAGAAATATCTTTTCATTTTTTAACTCGGCAAGGATAACTTCCCAAATGCGATTGAATTCACTTTGCTGGTTTAATACCGTCATTTGGATATCATCGAGAATTTCCTGCGGGTTATCTTCAAGATGCATTTTTGATTTTTCACCAAAGCTTACCATTCGTTTTAACGTGGCAACCCGTACACGAAAGAATTCATCAAGATTATTGGAAAAGATCCCCAGGAAACGAATGCGTTCCCGCAACGGCACGGTAGTATCTGCAGCCTCCTGGAGCACTCTTGCATTAAATGATAACCAGCTTACATCCCTGAAAATCGTCTTATGTTTCTTATCCGGGTTCATAAAATCAGCTAAATGATGATGGATAAAATTAAGGAAGTGGCCCGACGAAAAATATTAATTTTTACTCTGGAGCAGGTGCGGATAACCCGGCCACAGGTTCAACCTTTTTTCTCCTGTTATAACGTGATATCACTCCAAAACAGATCATGCCGCCAATGAGAATGATCGCTGTTTGTGCTGCCCACATCAGCCAGCCCGAAGCATTCCCTGTTGTATCGGGATCAAGTCCATACAATCCTAATAACTGTGCAATAAGTGCCGGGTAAGCGCCAATGCCGTTTGGAGTTAGAATAATGCCAATGGTACCAACGACCAGGGCCGCGAGGCCGCCGGGCAGACCCAGGTACTGGGTTTCTTTAAGCGCATATAAACCCGCGGTTGATGCGAGCAAATACATCGCCCAGATCAGGAAACTATGAAAAATGAATAACCCTTTGTGTTGCAGGTAACGAATACTCGAAAGACCGTGAATAATATTTTTAATAATTTTTTTTATCCTGGCTATGATGTCAATATGACCAAATCTTTTTAATACAATATAAAAGACAACGAGAAATAAAATAAAGGCGGCTGTTGCGATCATTAATTTTCTTTGGGATAGATTGCCAGCCTGGTCATGAAAGAAACTTTTCAGAAGATCGGTCATCATTTTACCAAAAATATCTCCCTGTAAAATGATCGCAAGAATAAAAACAAGGATGAGACACACAAGATCGACGGCCCTTTCGATCAAAATCGTGCCGATAAGCTTATCGACCTTGAATTTCTCATATCGTGCAAGCAATGTGCATTTGAAAACCTCGCCCAGGCGTGGTGCCCCGGCATTTACCAAATAGCCGATCATTACGGTAGCGAAGGCATTAAAGGTAGAGGGTCTGTAACCCAGCGGTTCCATCAACAGTTTCCACCGTAAGGCGCGACTATAGTGAGCTATAAGCAAAAACATTATGACCGGGAAAATGACCCATTTGCGTCCCCGGCCAACAGCGCCTTTTATCTGTTCCCACTTTTCGTAATCTATGTTTCTTACCGATAGCCATACGAAAAAACCACCCAGGGCAAGGAGGAAAAGGTATTTTAGAACAGTAAGGAATTTTGCTTTCATAAGATTCCGGGCTAAAGTTTATTGCCTTCTTTCGGAAATACTATCCACGGTTTAAATTTTTTTGCTTTTTCAAAATCCATAGATGCATACGAAATGATCACCACAATATCACCCACCATTCCTTTTCTGGCAGCCGGTCCATTCAAACAACAAATCCCGGAACCTCTTTTTCCCTTTATCACATAAGTCTCTAATCTCTCGCCATTGTTTACATTCACGACCTGGACTTTTTCGTTTTCAATCACGTTTGCAGCATCCATAAGGTCTTCATCGATCGTGATACTGCCAACATAATTCAGGTTTGCTTCAGTGATCACAGCACGATGGATCTTTGATTTCAAAACCTCAATTTGCATACAAACAAAAATACAAGATTGAAGTTTAAAAGAAAGTTATGGATTGAGCACCACATTATCTATTAAACGAACATTTCCGAGAAAAGCTGCTGCCAGTGCAACAATTTTTTGCTTCTCATCCCAGCTGTCAACCAATTCAAGAGTGTTTGCATCGGCAATTTCGACATAATCAACTTTGAAGCCTGCATCAACCAATGAAGTTGAAGCAAGATTTTTTAGCTGTGCTACATCCATTAAATGCAGATTTGATTTGATAAAAAGCAGCGATTTAAAAATTGCATTCGCTGTTTTTCGCTCCTCCTTATTTAAACGTGTATTTCTGCTGCTCATGGCCAGTCCATCATCTTCCCGAAGCGTGGGGCAGGTGTTTACCTTGATCTTACCGTCGAGACCAATTAACTCAATTAGTCTTTGGATCACCATGCATTGCTGGTAATCTTTCTGTCCGAGGTATAGATTATCTGGTGAAACGATTTCAATTAAGCGATGTACAACCTGGCAAACGCCCTGGAAATGCCCGGGTCTGTATCTCCCTTCAAGTACAGTTTCTAAAAAGCCTAAATCATAATGCCTCAAATCGTTCAGCCCGGCCGGGTAAATGTCTTTTACTAAGGGGAGGAACAGTACACCAGGTCCGGCAGCCTCCAATAATAAGATGTCTTTCTCGAGTGTAATGGGATATTTTTTAAAGTCCTCCGGGTCATTGAACTGAGTAGGGTTCTCAATATTGGTGGTGTGGTCGTGTTCGTTTTGGTT
>JAICPX010000259.1 GCA_025929635.1 Chitinophagaceae bacterium | reverse complement strand
TGGTATGGCAATGCGTGAACCTTCAGGAACACCTTCATTGTATTTACCAGTTAATAATCCGCTTGCCAAAGGACTCCAGGTCGTTGTGCCGAGTCCAATATCCTTAAAAACTTTCAGGTAATCATTTTCCATTTTGTACCGGTTGAATAAATTATACTCCGGTTGTTCAACGGCAGGTCCGATCAAATGATTCTCTTTCGCTACCATATGAGCTTCCGTTATTTCCTGTGCGCTCCATTCACTGGTGCCCCAGTACAGGATCTTTCCTTGTTGAATTAAGATGTTCATGGTCCATACCACTTCTTCCATCGGCACTGTCTTATCCGGGCGATGACAGAAATAGATATCAAGATAATCCAACTGCATCCGTTGCAATGCTTCATGACAGGCTTCAGTAAGATGTTTCCTGCTTAATCCCTTTTGAGTGGGTTTATTATCGGCTCCGTGCCAGCCCCAGAATGCTTTACTGCTGACAGTATAAGAAGTTCGATCCCATTTTTTATTTCTTAAAACCCGGCCCATCAGTTTTTCGCTCTCACCCCTGCTATAAACCTCCGCGTTATCAAAGAAGTTGACTCCATTATCGTACGCAATACCCATCAGCTGATCCGCCTTTGTATCATCAAGCTGTTTATGAAAAGTGACCCAACTGCCGTAAGAAAGTAAGCTAAGCTGTAAGCCGGTTTTGCCCATGCGCCTGTATTCCATTCTTATTAAATTTTATAGTGCAAAAATAAAATGTTCAATGCGCAATTATCAATGCTCAATTTTCAACTAATATGCCTGAACGGTCATTGAAATTGAACATTGAGCATTGTCCGAAGGTTTCCTTCAGAGGACATTTAAAAGCCTATTGCGGCATTGATCCTTCCTTCACATTAAAAGGACCGGTAGGATATTTGAACTGTATGATCTTCAGATCCTGCGTAGCCTCCAGTCCCTGGTTGCCGGTGATATGTTTGTCTTTACCGTCAAGTCTCGCAGGTTTGTCAGTATAAAATTTCCCCGAGGTCTGATCCCACCAAAGCTCGGGAGTGCGCAAGGTATCTCCCTCTATATTGATAACGACGACACTGTCGCGAAGAAAAACTTTATTAAGGTTGTCATAGTAGATTCCATACTTGGCAAATAGCCAGCTGTCTACCTTCAAACTATCTGCGTAAAAATCTACATGTAGTGTGTTTGGAAATTCAGTCATGATCGTATCACGTTGATAACGGTACATCAATGGAGCAATCAGTTTAGCCTTGATCGTTCCGCCCTGGCTGAGATAGCTTTCAACTGTTCTTGCTTCTTCTCTTAACTCGACCCGTTTAGTTAACTCCTCGATGACCTTTGGATCATTTTCACAAGAAGCAAAGAAGAGCGGCGCGACGCAACAAAACACAAGTAATGCTGAATAGGGATATAAACGATGAACCCTTCGAATTCTCCCAGGGATGGCTTCGCGTCGCAACAAAAGCTTAATATAGTTGCTGAAGCTGGTCACAAAAAAAAATGTAATGCAAGATAGGATTAATCGTATTTGCGTTTGTTAAACCAACGATCGGTCAATGTAAAACCCACAGAAAATCTGAATTGATTCTCGTTGATAGGATTACTGCTGCTTCCTCTTTTTATGTACTCTGCTGAAATATTCACAACAGAAAATTGTGGACGATAAACCGCGGCCGGATCTTTAAGATTTGCGATCGGCAAACTAAGTCCTGCCGTTATTCCCCAGGTTGAGAGTTTCTGATTGTTCAGATAGACATAATCATCACCAAAAAACACACCGGCGCGATATGCCAGTAAACTCCTGTACGATCTTTTCAGTCTCGGTCTTAGCTGACCACCGATCTTTAATTCCCAATTACTGCGCACCGCATCACTCTGCCCGTTGAAACGATAATCATCCCAATTATTGACTATGTAATCAGCTCCGAACAACCAGCCTTGCCTATTTTCGTCAGGCAACTGTTCAACAATAAAGCCAGCGCCAAAATTCGAAGGGTAAGTTAACTTGCCTTTTACATCCAATTGTTCCGATACACTATCAAGACGGAGTTGTGCACCATCATTTTGATCAATGATAAATGTTTCCCTGATGATGTCGCTACGTGTTGAAATCCCGTGACGCATATTTCCAAATGCACCGAGCTGTAGGTATTTGGTCCTGTCCTTGCTGAGGTCAATGCGGTATTGAATGCCGGAATTAAAGAACACTCCCCCAAAATTAGCCCGGGTCTGGTGATTTGATGCGCTGTATGCGACCGAATCATTTATAAATGTTCGTCGTGTGCTGTAATCTTTTTTGCCGAACAAATAACCGGCATTTATTCCTATGCTCAGATTTTTAATGGCAAAACCCGCTCCTGTATTGAAAAGATATGAACCGCCATCCCCGAGGAATTGACTTTGTACGCTGTCAACCGGTAATCTTTCATTGCGAAAGATCTTATAACTGATATTTGAAAGCGGGCGCAGGCCAAAGACCAATCCTACATTTTTCCTTACCGGTATTCCCAATTGCATATAAGAAAAATATGCGTTTGATGCACTAAAGCTTTGCGGGTTATTGGCTTCATGTAAAGTTCGACTACTCAAATTAACACCTACGTCCAATAGCATTCTTCCGAATTGAAGTTTATTTGAGTTTGCTTCTTTAATTGCATAAAAACGGGAATACGATGCAGGATTAGAAAAATTTATTGATGAATAATACCGGGTACGATTTCTTGGATCTGCCAGATCATCGATTCTCGGATCCGAATAACCTGCTACAAGCCCTGCCATTCCGCGGTTATAAATATTTGAATTTGGATGAAGATCACCAAGCCCATAACGTGAATAAGGTGAATTATCCTGGGCATGAATACCAATAGCCAGAAGCTGCATGCTGAAAGCTAATAGTAAATAATGATGGAATTTCCTGGGTTGATTAATCCCGAACAGATTTCTTTTAGAATTCAACATTGAACATTGAGCATTTAGTCCCGGAATAAGCCCCTAACTCCTTGTCTATCTTACTGGTTATTCACTTCGCTAATGGCATAAAGCCCTTTGAAGATCAGTTCGGGGTCTGCAAATATCTGGTTTTTAAGATGGGGCGCCAAATAGACTAAATCACCCCCGGTTAAATGGACGTTAAAGTTGCTGAATCGTTCTTTATATGCATAAATGAAACCATCCATCTCATTTGCCATTCCCATTACCACTCCGCTTAATATATTGCTTACCGTATCATAGCCGATCAATGGTACATTACCATCCGGTTTTACAATTGGAAGCCTGGCAGTAAATTGATTCAATGATCTCATCCGCATTTCCATGCCGGGTGAGATACCACCTCCCAAAAATTCATGATCGGCATTGACAAAATTGTAAGTAATACAACTTCCCATGCCGATAACAAGGTTATGTTGCTTTGGAAAAAAATAAACTACTGCTGCTGACAAGGCCAACCGGTCGGCACCGATCGTTTCAGGTTTGCCAACCGGTGTTGTAAAAGGAAGTTTTGAAAGATAGCTGAGCTTATGAAATTTTGTTTTTGATGAAAGCAAGTTCTCGATACCATGGTTATGATCAATAACGGATGATAGAATTGCTTTTTGGGGTTCAAATTGTTTTACTAATGATTCAATTGTTTCGATGTCATCATTTTTTAAAACAATTGCATCAGCAAGTTTTGAATCCTGGAAAAAAGCAACTTTCAATCTTGTGTTGCCGAAATCGAAGCAGAGAGTGTTCATTAGTGGTTAAAGTTACTTACCATTCAAACTGGAAGCCTGATAGGTTCTTAAAATGCCCGTTCTGTTTTATTTTTTCTTTTAATCCTTCCATTTCTGCAACCAGCGGCAACACCTTCGTCAAATGTCTTTTCAAATATTCCTGTCGCTGCAATTCGTCCAATAGACCCAGCAATTCATATTCTTCCTGCAAGGTAAGCCCAACATGATGAGCTACCTCATAGGTTTTCAACTCTTCATCAGGCTTTTTAAAGTCTTTGGAAACGTTCAGTAACTTATGCAATTCACGAATGCCATTCATTACTCTTCGCATCAGTTCTATGTCGCCTTGTTCTTTATTATCGGGATAGTTTACAATAGCACCACTGTACAATTTATCAGGGACGTCTTTGATTATTTCCAGCATGCGGAAAACCTTTTCCCCTTTTGTTTTAATATCCATTTCGCCATTATCATATACTTTGCTTACTTCAGCCACGCTTACCAATGTGCCCCTTTCCTGCAAGCGGTTATCGATGACGGCCGGAATACCAAAAGACTTTTTATTCTCGCTGCATTCTTTTACAAGTTGCTTGTACCTCGGTTCAAAAATGTGAAGGTTGACATTTTCACCGGGATAAACCACGATACCAAGAGGGAATATTGGAATAAAATTGGTCATACTGTAAAGTTAATCGTGAATGGTCAATGGTGAATGGTGAATTTTTTACACCCAATTTTCATGCCTTCGAAAGCTCCATTAACTTTTTATATTTCAAAAAAGTATATTCAGCATTTATCCTGGCGCAGTGATATCCCGTTGAACCATCGAGGAAACCAAGTTTTAAAAAATAATTCTTGATAAATGAAAAAATGGCTGAAAGAAACATCATCATACTATTGGAGCGCTTACCTTGTTTAAAATATTTTTCGGCATTTAGTACGGCATATCCCATCATCTTCTGTTTGTATTCGTGAATGTCAACGGCGGTTTTGTGTAACACATATCCTTTTAACCGGGTTATTCTCGTTTCAACCGGCACTATCAATGATTCATGAACTTCCGCTTCATTCCACTTTATTCTTCTGCGGTTAAAAAGTCGGGTATGTTTATCATTTCCCCATTCTCCAAATCGAAGCCATTTGTTTCCCAGGAAATTCCTGAACCGGAATTCATATACATTCGTTTCATCGGCAAGATCAAGAGCCAATAGCTCTTTCTTTAACTTTTCATCAATTGCTTCGTCGGCATCAAGACTAAGGATCCAATCAAATTTTGCTAAAGCATTTGCTTTGTTTTTTGTTTTACCAAAACCCTCCCAGCTGCCTTCAAACAATTTTGTTCCATGGCTTTTTACAATTTCCTGAGTACCATCAGTGCTGCCATTGTCATAAACCAAAACATCATCGGTAAGCCCGGCGAAGCTTTTTATCGTTTCCCCGATAACAGTTGCTGCATTCTTACTTACAATAACCACCGACAGCTTTTGCATGATGCAAAATAAAATTATTAGCCTTATAAAGAGTATTTTTGATGACACTGAATTGAATGAGCAACGATCTATTATCAAAATTGCAGCAGGGAGATGCCAAAGCACTGGCAAGAAGCATTTCATTAATAGAAAATGAAGCTCCGGGATATGAAGAGTTGTTGCAATCACTGCCTCAGCACCCGGGCAAACCTGTTATTGGAATTACAGGCCCGCCTGGTGCGGGTAAGAGTACATTGGTAGACGCGTTAATTGGTTTACTGGTGAAAGGAGGAAAAAAAGCCGGGGTGCTTTGCGTTGATCCTTCGTCGCCCTTTAATCTTGGTTCTTTGCTTGGTGACCGGATACGAATGAGCAAGTGGTATGATCACCCATCTGTTTTTATCCGTTCACTGGCAACAAGAGGGTCGCTGGGAGGTTTACATCCCAGGATCATTGAAATAACAGAACTGATGAAGGCAGCAGCTTTTGATTATGTGATCGTGGAAACTGTCGGCGTTGGTCAAAGTGAAGTAGAAATTGCCGGGCTTGCCGATATCACGATCGTTGTAGTTGTACCTGAAGCCGGTGATGAAGTGCAAACCATGAAGGCGGGTTTGATGGAGATCGCCGATGTTTTTGTCGTGAATAAGGCTGACAGACCCGGTGCTGACCAGTTTGTAAAAAATTTACGATTGATGCTTGCACCGGCTTTTCATAATCGCTATGATGAGGTCCCGGTGATCAAAACTGTTGCTTCACAAAATGAAGGCGTGGATGAATTATTGAAAACAGTTGATCATTTATTGAAACATCATCATTCAAAAGAAAGAAGATACTGGTTGCTTGCCGAAAAAGCTTACCAGCTTATCCAGCGGAAAAAGATGAATGGTATTCAAAAGGAAAAACTGAAAGAAGAGATAAAAGAACTTTCAAACAAGAATTCATTTCAATTGTATTCGTTCATTAAAAACTATTCTTAGCATGGAAATGATACCGAATGTAAACTTGCCAAGGATGGCAGAATGTGAACCTGCTATTGTAAAAGTCCAGCCGGGCAAAGTTTATTCATGGTGTACCTGCGGCCTGAGTGTGACCCAGCCATTTTGTGATCATGCTCATAGGAATATTGTTGATGAGCCTTATAAAAGCATCAAAGTGATGTTTGATAAAGAAGAAGAGGTTTATTTCTGCCAGTGTAAGCGGACAAAGACCCCTCCGTTTTGCGACGACACACATAAAACGCTGAAGAAATAGCTCAGCGTTCTTGTTCGTCGCCGTTTTCTTATGGTTCATCGAAACTATTTTCTCCCCGGCAGTTCACGGGATACTTTTGACATATAAAAATAATGATATGAAAAAAGTACCGGTCATACTCGCAACTGCCTTTCTTCT
>JAICPX010000583.1 GCA_025929635.1 Chitinophagaceae bacterium | reverse complement strand
CCTTGCCGAATCATACTTTTTTGCTGAGCGATATGATGATGCTATACGTGTTTCCGACAAGCTGATCGAGATCGATCCGCAGATGCGCATTGCCATTGAGACCAAGGGTTGGTGTATCGGCATGAAGGGCGATTGGGAAAAAGCGTTGGAGTATTTCAAGGAAGTGCACCGTCTCACTAATCCTCCGTTAAAGGGATTATCTCCGCTTGGCTACGCCTATGCAAAATTGGGACAAACAGATAAAGCGTTGGAAATAATTGCTAAGTTGGAGCAACGACAACGCGAGGAGCCCGGTGTAGTTGTTGACGGGGATCTTTTAGGGGTGTGGTGGGCACTGGGTAATAAGGATAAAACCATCTATTATTTAGAACGGTGCGTCAATAAAAAAATGGGACCCGTTGCTTTCTTTTTGGCCTATCCTCCAATGAAAGGAATTGCCGATGATCCAAGAGCAATGGAATTGATAGAAGCCGTGCAGAAACCAACTCGTTGAATTAAGTATAATTTATCTTGTATTACTAAACTAAGAATATGCGAACTCTTGTTATCTTTTTAACAACCGTTTTTTTTATCTCGGCTGCTAAAAACCAGGTATTCGGTCAAGTTGCGGTAAGTCGTTTTGATTCGAATTATCAACCCGCCACATTTACTGATGCTAACCGGGTGGAAAAAATCAGCAAGACTTTCCCTGTGATCGATAAAATTTTTAAAGAATATGCTGCTGCAAATCACTTGCCCGGGGTTGCGTATGGTTTAGTGGTCGACGGTAAATTAGTTTATAAAGGAAATATTGGCTACACGGATATTGAAAAGAAGATCCCTGCTACATCTTCATCACTGTTTCGCATTGCAAGTATGAGTAAAAGTTTTGCATCAATGGCAATTTTAAAATTACGTGATGAAGGCAAGCTGAATTTGGATGATCCGGTTTATTTATACATTCCAGAATTAAAGAATCTAAAGTATCCAACTGCTGATGCGCCACACATCACTGTTCGCCATTTAATGACACATGGCGCTGGTTTTCCTGAGGATAATCCCTGGGGTGACAGGCAACTTGCAGATACCGATAAGGATTTGATGGAATTTCTTGGTAAAGAAATTTCATTTAGCAATCCTCCTGATGTTGCTTTTGAATATAGCAATCTTGGTTTTGCTTTATTGGGAAAGATCATTACAAATGTATCCCGCATGCAATACCAGGAGTACATAAAGAAAAATATATGGGAACCGCTTGGTATGAAAACCACTACTTATGAATATGCTGATGCGGCTCCGGATAAATTAGCACACGGCTATCGTTGGTTAAATGAAAAATGGAACGAAGAAGAATTGTTGCATGATACAAAAGATGGTAGCTGGGGTGCAATGGGAGCCATGCTCTCTTCCATTGATGAATTTGCAAGCTATATGGCTTTTCATCTTTCAGCATGGCCCCCGAATAACGCAAAAGATAATGGACCGATAAAGCGAAGTTCAGTAAGAGAAATGCATCATCCCTGGCGATGGAATGGATTTAATCCAGATTATAAATATCCAAACGGGAGAACTTGTGCAATTACTGCAGCGTATTGTTATGGATTAGGGTGGATGAAAGATTGCGAAGGCAAAACCTATATTGCTCATAGTGGCGGCTTGCCTGGTTTTGGAAGTCAGTGGAGAATAATGCCTGATTATGGAATCGGCATTGTTTCATTTGCCAACCGAACCTATTCACCAATGGGATTTGTTAATCTTAAAATACTTGACACAATTGTTAAGATCGCTCAATTGCAGCCAATGCAATTACCGGCATCAAAAATTTTAGAGCAAAGAAAAAATGAGCTGGTAAAAATGTTACCCGATTGGAACAATGCACAACACAGCGGAATCTTTGCTGAAAACTTTTTTCCTGACTACCCGATCGACACGTTGAAAAAATATGCAAGGGATCTTTATGCAAAAGCAGGAAAAATAATTTCCGTCAAAGAAGTAAAAGCAGAGAATCAATTGCGGGGGTCTTTTATTATTGAGGGAGAAAAAACCGATATTGAAATTTATTTTACCTTGTCACCCGAAAACCCGCCGTTGATCCAGGAGTATCATATTTGGGAAGTGCCAAAGAAAAAACTAAAGAATGCGATTAAGAAATGAGTTGATGTAGTAGAGCGGAAAGATTTTTGCTGTAAAAACCTGGACGATCTTCTTAAATGTTTCTTTTCCCTCGAAAACTTCTCCGTCTACCATGAAGTATTGTTAACCTGAAATTTCTCTTTTATGAAAAAGCAAATCATTGCGGTTATTATTCCTGCAGCACTTCTTGTATTTGCTTTTATTGCATGTAACAGTAATTCTGAAAAAACAGAAACTGAAGCGATACAACCAGTACCTCCGGAAATTAAAAGCGTGTTTATTAACGGTGATTCGCTCCACTATGTTGATGTTGGCAAAGGTGAAACGATAATTCTAATACATGGCACATTAGGTGACTACCGCTTATGGTTGCCGCACCTGGATACTTTTTCAAAAAATCATCGGGTGATTGCCTATAGCCGGCGTTATGCCTATCCCAATAAGCAGGTGGTAAATGATTCTGCAGATTATACAGTCATACCGCATGCTGAGGACCTTGCCT
>JAICPX010000031.1 GCA_025929635.1 Chitinophagaceae bacterium | reverse complement strand
TAAAGCGAAGCTTCCCCGCGTAGAAATCTGTTGGCGCTGTTTCTTTCAAAGCATATTGAGATGCATTGTTAGAATTCGTTACATCAAAACGAAATGAGTTACCTCCGATAGCCTGGCTAAGATCCCAGTTCCAGTTACCACCAAGTTTGCCTTCTACTCCTGCGGTCAAATATCGATCGCGGATGATTGAATTGATCTCCGGAAGAAAACCATCAGGCCATAGTTCGGCGATCACCTGCGATGTTTGTTTGGGATAGCGATAAAAACCTGCTGCCTTACCATCACGATAATTAACCCCTGCCGTCAAAAGAAATTGAACATTCTTTGCCAAAGGCAATCCCATATTTATTAATCCGCCATAGTTATAAACCTCGGAGTTACCGATATGCATATTATTTTTCCTGCTAAATCCTCTTTGGGCAATTAACATTTCATCAAGAGCAACATTGTTTGTGTAAACGGTACCCGT
The DNA here is from genome assembly GCA_025929635.1 of Chitinophagaceae bacterium. Taxonomy (GTDB): domain Bacteria; phylum Bacteroidota; class Bacteroidia; order Chitinophagales; family Chitinophagaceae; genus VBAS01. The sequence continues at coordinate 18,921 of JAICPX010000031.1, read as the reverse complement.
GTAATCTCCTGAACGATTCGTCGGGTCCCGATGACGGATGTCGCCCGAGATATTGAAATACCCGCCTTTATTGCCCAGGCTAAATCCTTTGTTCAATCCCAGTTGCTGCACTTCGCCATCACCCTCGTACTGTTTACCCCAATGACCAAATAAAGTTGTTCCCGTAGAATTTTTCTTAAGAACAACATTGATAACACCCGCAATGGCATCTGAACCATATTGAGAAGAGGCACCATCCCGTAACACTTCCACTCTTTCTATGGCGGCTGCTGGAATTGCATTCAAATCTGTACCAACAGAACCGCGACCGATCGTACCGTTTACATTCAACAATGCCGTATTGTATCTTCTCTTTCCATTTACCAATACAAGTGTCTGATCCGGGCCAAGACCACGAATAGTTGCAGGGTCGATATGATCGGTGCCATCAGCAACGGTTTGCCTGCTTGAATTATACGACGGCGCAACAAAATTCAGCATTTGTGTTGGCTCTACCTGCCCGGTCATTGTCAACTCGCGGCTTGTAATTACATCAACCGGAACCGGTGTTTGGGTACTTGATCTGTTGGTAGCCGAACGTGAACCCACAACAATCACCCTGTTGAGCTCACCAGAGTTTTGCATGTCAAAATTATTTTCTGATTCCGCATCAGCAGTTACAGTAACCTGTTTACGTTGTGTAACAACGCCAACATAACTTATCACTAATGTATAAGTGCCTGGCGCAACTTTTAACTCATAATTGCCGCTTGCATCAGTTACAGTGCCTCGTTTTGTACCATCAAGTATAACGGAAGCACCTGCCATCGGTAATCCATTCACATCTTTTACTGAGCCTCTCAGTGTGGCAAGTTGCGATATTGCGCTTGCAGAAATGAAAAAGCACATAAACATAAAGCCAAGACTTTTGATTTTTAATGAGAGTTTTCTCGTGGTCATATGCAGTTGTTTGCCCGAAGGTCGAATGACTCCTTTGGAGACTCCTTCGGAGGGTTAATGAATGAAGAATAGTGTATAAGTGTTCAGTGATATTTCAGGAGTAAATTAAAGATAAAGTTTTTAGATAAAAAAGCCAGAACTATTTACCTTGTGTGACAAAGGTATTTCGCATGAAAAAGTTTATTTTCTTACTTCTTTTCCCTGCATTGTTTAATTTCTCATGTACTACAACAAAGCAGGGAACACTCATTGATCAATATAAATACCAGGTTCAGAAAAAAATAATTTGTCAGAACGGTGCTGTTGTTTCTGCACACCCGCTTGCCAGTAAGGTTGGCATAGAAATCTTAAAAATGGGAGGCAATGCAGTTGATGCTGCAATTGCAACCCAATTGGCACTGGCAGTAGTTTATCCAAATGCAGGTAATCTGGGCGGTGGTGGTTTTATGGTAGCAAGATTAAAAGATGGAAAGCTGGTTGCCATCGATTACAGGGAAAAAGCGCCGGGTAAAGCACACCGTGATATGTATCTTACGGCAACTGGTGAACCACAATTTGAATTAAGTCAGCATGGACACTTATCTGCCGGTGTACCCGGTACAGTTGCCGGTCTATTTGAATCTGCTCTATATGCGAAGCTTTCATTTAAAAAATTAATTCAGCCAGCAATCGATCTCGCGGAAAAAGGGTTTGTTATTTCAGAGCGTGAGGCAAGAGCTTTTAATGGCCTGAAGGATGATTTTGAAAAATATTCTACCCAAACACCTGCATTTGTAAAAACTATTCCCTGGAAAGGAGGCGACACTCTTTTTCAAAAAGATCTTGCGGCAACGTTGAAGCGAATAATGAAAAAAGGAGCCAAAGGATTCTATGAAGGAGAAACCGCAAGGCTGATCGTTGAAGAAATGAAAAGGGGCAACGGGATCATCTCATTAGAAGATCTTAAAAATTACAAAGCAGCATCAAGAGAACCGCATGTTTTTGATTATAAAGGATACAAAATAATTGGTATGCCAATGCCAAGCAGCGGTGGCCTGCTCGTCAATCAAATGATGAAAATGATCGAGGATAAGCCGATCGCTACTTATGGATTTCATTCGCCCGAAGCGGTACAGTTAATGGTGGAAGCGGAACGGCGGGCTTTTGCGGACAGGGCAGAGTTTATGGGTGATGCAGATTTTTATAAAGTGCCTGTTGCAAAACTTACGAGTGAAAAATATTTAAAAGAAAGAATGGCTGATTTTGTTCCGGGCAAAGCAAGCACAAGTGAGCAGGTAAAACCAGGAGATATTCCCGCTATGGAAAGTGAAGAAACAACCCATTTGAGTGTTATCGATAAAGATGGAAATGCGGTGGCCGTTACAACAACACTCAATAACTCTTATGGCAGTAAAACCGTAGTGGGCGGCGCTGGTTTTATATTGAATGATGAAATGGATGATTTTAGCATTAAACCGGGTACGCCAAACATGTATGGCGCTATCGGTGGTGAGGCCAATGCGATCATGCCGGGAAAAAGAATGCTCAGTTCAATGACACCAACAATCGTTTTAAAGAACGATCTGCCTTACCTGGTTGTGGGCACACCGGGTGGCACCACAATTCCTACTTCGGTATTTCAAACGCTAATTAATATTATTGAATTCAACATGAATACTGAGGATGCTGTCTGGAAACCCAAATTTCATCACCAATGGCTACCCGACGAAGTGTATCTGGAAAAAGGCTTTTCAGAGAGTACCAGGGCATCGTTGACGAATATGGGATATAAAATTGTTGACAGGAACGGTATTGGCAGAACGGAAGTCATCAGGGTTTTGCCGGATAAGACGTTTGAAGCGGTGGCTGATAACCGGGGTGATGATCACGCGGAAGGTTGGTGAATTCTCCGTTCGCGATTGTGCTGACACAATCGCTGGCGCCATGCTTTCTTTTAATAAATAATCAAATTTTGCTGCCAGGATCTGTGTCCCCACAATTCTGCTAAAAAATAATTTTCTTACAAATGAGCTTAGGAAAAGAATACTTAACCACCACTATCAAAAGACTTCGCTACTACAAAGATCTTGGTGAAAAAACTTTTGAGCAGTTGGATGAAAAAGACCTCCATTATTTCCCAACATCAGAATCAAACAGCATTGCAATTATCGTTCAGCACCTGGCCGGCAACATGCTTAGTCGATTCACTAATTTCTTAACTGAAGATGGCGAAAAAGATTGGCGGCAACGTGATGACGAATTTGAAGTACATAATTATTCCAAACAACAAGTGATCGAACTTTGGAACAAAGGATGGGAATGTTGTTTCCATGCGCTTGAGTCACTGACAGAAAATGATCTTGAAACGATAATTTATATCCGCAAAGAACCATTGACTGTTATTGATGCGATCAACCGGCAGCTTGCGCATTATCCCTATCATATTGGTCAGATCGTGTATATCGGGAGAATGATCAAAAATACGGACTGGAAAAACCTCTCGATACCAAAAGGACATTCGTTGCAGTACAATACAGGGGAACACCTAAAAGACCCGGCAAAAAAATATTAATTGCTTTGATCGGATGCTTACTCAATCCAAAAAACAATCCCAATAGCTACCTGGACCAAATTCCAATGCTGGAAGAGCACCCATTGAATCCCACCAGGAATTGGGGGAACTAAACAGCGGGAGTCTATTTGGAATTTATTATTTGAATATCGGGAATTCAGACCTCGTTATCAGGTCATTAATAACATCTTTCTTCTTTTTTACTCTTACTATTTGAATGGCCGGATTTAATTTCTATTTTTATGACCCTTTAAGTCCAGCCTGTCACCATTTCTCCAGGCAAAATCCTTTCTGAAAACCGGTACTAATCTTAATCAGTAAACAACTGACCATGAAAATCTTGTTTTCTGCAATAGTCTTATTGCTGACAATTACTGCCACCAGCCAGGTGCAATACGGTGTTTTTGCCGGGCCACAGGTTACCGATGCCAGGTATACCATTGCTGATAAAAGACAGGAAAGTTCATTAAAGATTGGAGTAAATGCAGGCTTTCAAATGAAAGTTCCTTTTGAAGGTCGTTTAAGCTTTGCTCCTTCCATTATGTATAATCTACGTGGTTATAAGATTGATGAGTTTACGGGAATTGCTTTTCCACCTGATTCCTTAGCCGCAAATGTCGACACAAGATTTCACACAATTGAAGTTGCTTTTTTGCTTCAACACGATTTCAACATCCAACCCGGGCATTTTTTTATACGTTTTGGACCTTCACTTGACTTTGCACTTTTTGGCAACGAGAAGTTCACAACGATCAACAACACAAAGGTTGACCGGAGTATGAAGTTCAGCTTTAGCGATTATGGTCATTATCTTGCTTCGGCGATCATTCAACTTGGTTACGAGACACAAGGTGGACTGTTTGTTTATGGACATTATAATTATAGTCTTACCACAATGAATAACTGGGATTATGGCCCCGGGATTGGCAACAGGGCGGTTGGTCTTACCATCGGCAAATACTTTAAAGGCAAATAGACAGTTCCTGCCACTTGCTATGTTCCTGAATAAAATCAAGCCCATGGTTTCAACCGCAGGCTTAGTTTAAATCGTGGACCTGGAACCCGAACGGCCCATTACTGCCGATATTTAACATTTACCTCTCACCATTTGCTTCTGGTGTACCTCACCTTTGGTACTTAATTTGTCTTAAGGGGATGATTGGTTACTTTTACATTATAAAGCTCTGCTTCTGAAGACCTTCAGGAAAATAGTCAAGTGGATTTTAATTATACTGCTATTCTTCATAATAGCCGGGGCAATTTTTGTCAATACTGAGTGGGGCCAGAACATCATCGCAAGAGCGGTTACTAGTCGTTTGTCACAGGAGCTGAAAAGTAAAATCACAATTAAACATGTTAGTTTTTCTCTTTTTGATAAGATGAACCTGGAGGGTGTTTTGATCGAAGATCAGCATAATGATACGCTTCTTTCAGCGGGTAAGATGCAGGTTCGTGTTACTGATTGGTTCTTTTTAAAAAAACACGTTGTTCTTCATTACATAGAATTGAGTGATGCTGTGGTTCACCTGAACCGGACCGATTCCACCTGGAACTATCAATACATCCTCGATTATTTTTCCGGCGGGCCATCTACAGGCAAAAAGAAGAAACCCATTGAATTAGATTTTAGAAAAGTGAAGTTTAACAACGTCACCTTTTTGAAAAAAGATGGGTGGCGTTGTGAGGATATGCAATTTAACCTGGCCACAATGGATCTTGACGCTGATGAAATAAATTTCAACACAAAAAAAATAGAGATAAATTCCCTTGATTTCTCTGATCCAATTTTTGTCATTAAAAATTATGCAGGCAAAAAACCTAAAAAAATCACCGTGATCACTGATGAGGAGGAGTTAACCGAAGAAAAGATCGATTCGGTTCTAAAATGGAATCCCGATGGTTGGGTGGTGCATATTGATAAATTAAAGATCAATAACGGTGATTTCAAGAACATAAAAGAGATCCAGGGCGACTATAATACTTATTTTGACGGAAGAAATATTGACTTTGCATCCATCAATGGAACTTTCTCAAACGTAGTGCTTACCAAAGACACCTTAACTACGTCAATTCAACTAAGTACGAAAGAACGAAGTGGTTTTGAAGTAAAGTCGATGGTCGCCGATGCAAAGCTGACTCAGCATGAAATGACCTTTGATAATTTAGATATCAGGACCAACAACAGTATCATCCGCGATTATTTCAGCATGAAGTACGAAGACTTCAGGGATATGAGTGCTTTCATCACTAAAATAAGAATGCAGGCAAGGTTTGAAGATGCTGAAATAGATAGTGATGATATTGCTTTTTTTGCACCGGCTGCCCGGACATGGAACAAGAAAATCAAGGTCAGTGGTTTAGCAAGAGGTACGGTTGATGATCTTTTTGGGAGCGAAATGACCATCCAGGCGGGTAACAATACATACCTGAATGGCGACATCAGTTTAACCGGACTTCCCGATATAAATAAAACATTTATTGATTTCAAGGCAAACAGTTTCCGTACCACTTACGGCGATGCTGCAACATTTTTACCGGGTATAAGAAAGGTGACATTGCCCCGGTTGCAAAGTATATCTTATGTGGATTTCAACGGAAGTTTCACCGGGTTTGTAAAGGACTTTGTAACCTATGGAACGATTCGTACCAATCTTGGCACAATCACCAGTGACCTGAACATGAAATTGCCTGAAGGTAAAGAACCTTTTTACTCGGGGACCATTGCTTCTCAGAATTTCAATCTTGGGCAATTCATCAATGAACCAAAACTCGGCACGATCTCATTTGCCGGTACACTGAAAGGAAGAGGACTTGAATGGAGAAAAATATCTGCGGAGATCGATGGCAAGATCAACCATATTGTTTATAACAATTATCACTATGAAAATATCACGGCAAAAGGGACGCTGGACCACAAGATATTTGAAGGCGATTTTTCCATCAGAGACAGCAACGCAGTCGTTTCACTTACCGGGGTTATTGACTTAAGTGAAAAAGTACCCCACTTTAATTTCATAGCAGATGTTGATACCCTGAATCTAAAACCTCTAAACATTTTAAAGGACAATTATTCCTTCAGTGGAAAGCTTGACTTTAATTTTTCCAGCAATAATATTGACAACTTTCTTGGGACCGCCAACATCCGGAATGCCACACTGAAAAAAGATGGTAAATCAATTTCTCTTGATTCTTTAACGATAAATTCCGAATACACAGACGGCATAAAGAATCTTACGGTCCGCTCAAATGAAATTGAAGGAAACATTGTCGGCGATTTTTCATTAAGTGATATGCCCGATGCATTTAAGCTGTTCCTTAATAAATATTATCCTGCTTATATCACTCAGCCTGTAAACAGGATAAGGGACCAGGCATTTACTTTTAACATTAAAACAAATTATGTATCTGAGCTGCTGAATCTGTTCGATACAACAGTACAGGGCTTTAACAATAGTGAAATAACAGGAAGGCTTGATACCCGCCAAAACCTGCTTGAATTAAATACGTATGTACCGGCCTTCGCGTACAAACAGTTCGAGTTCCAGAATGTAAATGTCAAAGGCAATGGAACTTTTCAAAATCTTGCCGTATCAACAACCATCGATCATGTGAAAGTCAGTGATAGTCTTAGTTTTCCATTCACACAAATTGACCTTTTTGCAAGAAATGATTCTACCAATGTGAGGTTGATAACGGAAAGCGATAATAAGAACATATCAGGTGGCTCTATTAATGCTTTGGTAAGAACATTTGATGATGGGTTTGCTTTAAAGTTTGATACGTCCAATTTTATATTGAATGGTAAACGGTGGGCAATTGAGGAAAATGGTGAGCTTGAAATGCGGTCAAACCGGGTATCCTATGGAGAGATCGTTTTAAAGGAAAGCAACCAGGAAGTAATAATCAGAACAGAGCCTTCGTCCGACGGCGAAGGCAATGATATCCGGATCGGTTTGAAGAATTTTAACATCGGCGACGTCACTACTTTTTTGGTAAAGTCAAATAAGATCGAAGGAATGGTATCCGGTGATATCAAGATCCAGGACCCTACGAAGAATTTCTATGTCTCGTCAGACCTCGTCACGGAACAATTACGGATTGATAAGGACAGTATTGGCCGCATCACGTTGCATGCTGATTACAGTAACCGGTCAGGCAACTTAACTGCCAGCGGAAGAACAGTAAATCCAAATGAGAAGCTTGATTTTGATATTAATCTCCTGCTCAGAAACCCCCTCACTGATAGTGCAAATGTGATCAACATCCGCGCCGATAGGTATCCGGTTAATATTGCAGAAAGATTTATTGGCACCCTATTTACAAATCTTGACGGCTATGCAACGGGGCCATTAAAAATCATTGGCCTGGGACGCGGTGCCAAATATGTAGGTAAGCTGAAATTAGAAGAGGCAGGGCTTAAAGTGATCTTTACCCAGGTGTATTATAAATTGTCCGATGGTGAAATCAACTTTCGCGAAGATGCCCTCGATCTTGGCCAGATAAAATTGATCGATACAGTCACTAACAACACAGCTACACTTACCGACGGATTGATCAGGCACCAGGGTTGGCGAAATATGGTATTCAACATAAAAGCAAGAGTTGACGACAACCGGGCAACGCCCGGTGAAGACCCAATGGTTTTATTAAACACAACCCGAAAGGATAATAGTAGCTTTTATGGTTATGCCCTGGGTACAGGAACATTTGAATTAACAGGTCCCCAATCAAACATGGTAATGAGAATTAACGGTAAAGCATCAGAAAAAGACAGTTCTTATATCACCATTCCAAACACAACAGGAAAAGAAAGCGGCATTGCTGATTTTCTTATTGAAAGAAAATATGGACGTGAATTGACAGATACGCTGATCAAAAGCGCTGAAACAAACCTTACTTATTATGTGGATATAACCGGCAATCCCAGGGTAAATGTAAAAGTGGTGATTGATGAGTTGACAAATGACGAGATAAATGGCCGTGGCACCGGGGCTTTGAGGATAATCTCAGACAGGAATAATATGACCATGCGTGGCCGTTTTGATATCAATGAAGGGATTTACAATTTCAGTTTCCAGTCCTTTTTCAAAAAACCCTTTGTCCTTAACCGGAATGCCAACAATTATATTGAATGGACCGGCGATGCCAATCACCCGTTGGTAAATATCGAAGCTGTATATAAAACAACAAAAGAAGTTGATTTCGGGCCATTGATCAGTAACAACGTTCCCGGCACAAGTATTTCATCCTTTAAAGATTATGTTTATGTAGTTGCACGGATGAGGGGAGACCTTTTCAAGCCGGATATCACGTTTGGACTCGATTACCCTCCTGAAAGCATTCCTAAAAAGGACGCAACAGTTGCATTTGTGATCGATGAAATACTTAAGAATGAAAATGAATTGAATAAGCAGGTGGCATTTCTTGTTGTATTCAACAATTTTGCTCCTTCGACAATCAGTTCCTCATTAAGCTTTAGTCCTGGCGTTGATCTTATTGTAAACAGTATTTCTGATTTTCTATCAGCCCAGATCAATGGCGTTCTGAATAATATCATATCCAATAAACTTAAGATTCCCGGGTTGTATATTAATTTTTCGGGTTCATTGTACAATCCAAACCCGTTTGGCGAAGCCAATAATGCTTTTAGCTATGACAGAACAAATCTTAATTTTTCTGTCGGTAAATCTTTATTCAATAACCGTGTTGTTTTGACATTTGAAGGCAATTACGATGTGCCGTTCCAGACTTCCGGAGCCAACCAATTCAGTAGTGATTTCCTTACAAATTTCACCACCGAGTTCCTGATTAATCAAAGCGGGACCATTCGAGCAACGATATTTTATAAAGAGAACGTTGACTTATTAACGGGTACTACGACCAATGCTACCAAATCCCGCAAATACGGAAGCAGTTTAACTTTCAGAAAGGACTTCAATCGTTTTGCGGATATTTTCAGAGGGAAAAAGAAGCCAGTCAGAACTCCGCCTCCGGACAACACAATTAAGGATGGCAATTAAAAAATCACAATCCCTAAAGCTTTCGGGAACAAAACCAAATCCCATTACACTTCAACAACTGGAACTTGGTCTCCACTAAGGCGAGATGGAATTTCTTATTGTTCGTCATCTCCCAGGATCTCGTGACCTAGTTTATCTCTCTTGGCCAAGAGATATTTTTCATTATGCGGGTTGGGGAGCACTTCAATAGGAATGTTATCAACGATCTCAAGACCGTAACCAACAAGTCCTACCCTTTTTTTAGGATTATTGCTGATCAGTTTTAGTTTACTTATCCCAAGATGCCGCAGTATCTGCGCGCCGATTCCATAATCTCTTTGATCCATTTGAAAACCGAGATGAAGATTTGCTTCAACAGTGTCCATCCCTTCTTCCTGCAAACGATAAGCTTTCAATTTGTTCAATAACCCAATGCCACGGCCTTCCTGGTTCATATAGAGAATAGCGCCTTTGCCCTCCTTTTCCACCATCTTCATCGCCGCATGTAGTTGTTCGCCGCAATCACAACGCAGCGAACCGAGGATATCCCCGGTAAAACAAGATGAGTGAACTCTTACCATTACCGGCTCATCTTTTTCCCATTCACCTTTTATCAATGCCAGGTGCTCGTTGCTTGTATGTTTCTCACCGAAGGCGACCAGTTGAAAAGTTCCATACTTGGTTGGCATATCTACTTTTACCACTTCATCAATTAACGAGTCTCTTTTTATCCGGTATTCGATCAGATCTTTTATTGAAACAATCCTGAAGTCAAATTTTTTTGCCACATCCTTTAACTCGGGCAAACGGGCCATTGTCCCATCATCATTCATTATTTCAACTAAAACACCGGCGGGTTCAAAACCTGCGAGTCGTGAAAGATCTATGGCCGCTTCAGTGTGTCCTACTCTTCTTAATACACCGCCTTTTTTTGCACGCAACGGAAAAATATGACCCGGCTTACCGAAGTCGGATGGATTAGTATCAGGATTGATCAATGCCTGAATTGTCTTTGATCGATCAAGTGCAGAAATACCAGTTGAACATCCGTGGCCTAACAGGTCAACAGATACGGTAAAGGCAGTCTCATGGAGTGCAGTATTATTATTCACCATGAGTTCCAGGCCAAGTTCATCACACCTGTCTTCAACCAGGGCTGCACAAATAAGTCCTCTCCCATGTTTGCTCATGAAATTGATAACCTCCGGGCTGGCATGGCGCGCGGCTATAATGAAGTCGCCTTCATTTTCCCTGTCCTCATCATCAACAACGATAACAATTTTACCGGCTTTTATTTCTTCAATTGCGCTTTCAATACTATCTAACATATACTCATGAAATTTTGCCAAAATTACACACAATCCGGTGGATGAAAAGTGGAAAATATTCATTGATAAAAAGCAGCGTTTTAATTGTCGCCGCCGTTTCTTTAAAAGATTAAGTTCCAGCAATAATTTGTTAATATTTGGGTATTTTAAACCGGGGGGAATTCCCTTTCTTTGCAACAATAAACTAATACTTATGCTTAAGAGAATCCTGTTTTCGCTTGCGATAGTATTTATTGCAGCCACCTATTCTGAGGCGCAGGTCACCACCAGTTCAATTACGGGTAATGTAATCGATTCTGCGACAAAAGAACCACTCGTTGGGGCCAGCATATCGGCCACGCATGCTCCTTCAGGAACAAGATATACCGCTATCTCTTCCGGGAACGGAGATTTCACGATTCATGATATGCGTGTTGGCGGACCTTATATTGTTGTTGTTTCATTTGTAGGTTTTGAATCAGTGACATTTGATGATGTGATGCTGAAACTTGCAGAACCATTTTTGCTTGAAGTAAACTTAAATAAGACAAGCGGGACACTTGAAAACGTCATTATAAGCACTTCAAGGAGAAATCCCATTTTGAACTCGAGCAGAACAGGGGCAATGACAAACCTGGGTCAAAGGGATATTGCTAATCTCCCAAGCATTCAAAGAAGTGTCAATGATTTTACACGCCTTACTCCACAGGCCAATGGTGTGTCCATTGGCGGTGGTAATTACAGGCAAAACAATTTTACCATCGATGGCGCTGATTTCAATAACTCTTTTGGTATCGGGCAAAATTTGCCAGCCAATGGGTCTCCAATTTCAATTGACGCCCTTGACGAAATTTCAGTAAACGTAACTCCGTATGATGTTCGTCAATCAGGTTTCATAGGAAGCGCTATCAATGCGGTAACAAGAGCAGGAACAAATCAATTCCAGGGATCCGTGTATTATTATTTCAGGGATCAGAATCAGCAAGGGAACCAGGTAAACAAAACTGTTTTTACAAAACCCCCTTTTGAATTCAAACAATATGGTGGTCGTATCGGCGGACCTATTATAAAAAACAAACTCTTCTTTTTCATTAACTATGAAAAAGAGAATCAACCCAAACAAATTCAATCAAGATTTGCCGCAACTTCGTCCGCTCCATTTGGAAGCGCACCAAACATTGCACGGCCTACGGCAGACGAGCTAACGGAAATCAGTAATTACCTCAGGGATACTTATGGTTATGAAACAGGCCCATTCGATAATTACTCTACTGAAATTATTCGCAAGAAATTCGTCGGACGCCTTGACTGGAACATAAACAATAACCATAAATTCAATATGCGTTATAGCCAGGTAGAGGGCGGTGAGCCAAATCCGCCGAGCACTTCTACATCCGGTACCGGTAATTCATTTTCTACAGGTGCGGGCCGCACAGACATCAATGCGCTTTGGTTCAGCAATTCCCAATACCTACAGGGAGCAAACTTTTATTCTTTTGCGGCCGAGTTGAATTCAAAGTTTGGAAAACTTTCAAATACTCTTCGCGGAACCTACACTTTCCAAAACGATTCCCGTGAGACGCCAAGCCAGATATTCCCGTTTGTTGATATATTAAAGGATGGTAGTCCTTTTACTTCATTTGGGTATGAATCGTTCAGTTTTGGTAACCTGAGAAAAGTAAAAATGTATTCTTTCGTTGATAACCTTAGCTGGAGATCAGGTATACACAACTGGACAGTTGGTGGCCAGGTTGACTGGAGCGAAACCATTAATGGGTTCATGCGTTTTGGAACCGGTTATTTCAGATTCAATTCATGGGACGATTTTAAGAATGGCGTAAGACCAACAGATTATGCCCTGACTTATTCCCTGGAAAAAGATTTTGTACAGGCATTCCCGACATTTGAATTCATGCAATATTCATTATATGGACAAGATGAAATTGCCATTAATAAAAAATTCAGGCTCACATTGGGTTTGAGACTTGATCTGCCAACATATCCTGATGTTGACGAGGTAAAAACACATCCGCTTGTGGCTGGGCTGACGTTTGCCGATGGTTTGAAGTTAAATACCGGGAATTTACCCAAGAAAGAACTTCAATGGTCGCCAAGGGTTGGATTCAACTATGATATTTATGGTAATCGCTCTTTACAAATCCGGGGTGGTACAGGATTATTTACCGGAAAAGTTCCATTTGTGTGGATAGTTAGCCAGGTGGGCGATGCCGGTATGTTGCAGGTAACACAGAGCTGGAACAATACTACTTCAAATCCAAACGCATTTACCGGTGGATTTAATCCGGACCCTGCTGCCTACAGACCGGCAACAGTACCTGTCCCCGGCTCAGTTATTCCAGGCGCAATCACGGTATTCGACGAGGATTTTGAATTTCCTCAAACCTGGAAATCAAGTTTGGGAATTGATACAAGGCTTCCATGGAACATGATCTTTACCCTGGAAGGGATCATCAACAAGGATGTAAAAACAACTTATTTCCAAAACGCGAACCTGGTGACTCCTCAAGCATTGGGCGTTGCGGGTTATCCTGACAACAGAATGATGTACCCGGTAAGTAATCAGCAGAAATACATAAATCCATTGACTTCTGCTGGCCAGGCAAGCCCTTCAGGAACCGGTGCTTTCAATGCCATCTATGTTACAAATAGTGATCGGGGTATTTATGCATCATTGACTGCAAAGATTGACAAGCAATTCAGAAGTGGATTCGGGGCTTCATTAGCTTATATCAAAACATTTGCAAATAACCTGTTTGATGGCGGTGGTGATCAGCCCCTGTCAGCATGGCAAAGTACTCCTTCCTTCAATTCACCCAATACACCAACACTTAGTTATGCAGGCTACACAGTGCCCGATCGATTAGTCGCTTCATTCACTTTTAGAAGAGAATACTTCAAGTATTTCGCCACCACGATTTCAATGCTGTATAGTGGTTCTATTGATTACAGGTTCTCATATGTGTATGGCGCTGACTTCAACCGTGATGGCTTCAATGGTAACGATCTTATATATATTCCAAAAGACCCTTCCGAGATAACATTCACTGCTTTCACTTATCCAAACGGTGTAAATTATACCGCAGCTGAACAAAGCGCATTATTCTTTAAATACATCGAGCAGGATAAATATTTGAGAAATCACAAAGGACAGTTTGCCGAGCGCAACGGAGCAACAGCCCCATGGAGAAACCAGGTTGATATTAAGATCCTTCAGGACCTGTTTATCAATGTTGGTAAAAACAAGAATACTGTCCAGTTAAGCCTTGACATTTTCAACTTTGGTAACCTGATCAATCCAAACTGGGGTAAGGTGAGAACTGTAAATACAAGCTCATTATTGGTTCCCACAAATCAAAACTCACTTGTACCAGGCGGTACGGTTAGACCAACATTCCGCTTACAAACTGACAGAAACAATCCAGTTACCAGTACATTCAGGGATAATGTAAGCGTCTTTTCTACTTATTACATGCAAATGGGCTTACGATATATCTTTAATAATTGACAACTGCCGTCGCAATAAAAAACCTCTTGTTTTACTGCAAGAGGTTTTTTTATTCATACAATTTTTTTTTGTAAATCATGGCCTGGCTATTGACTACCGGTTGCCGACTATCGCCTGTTGACTCCGTCCCCATCCCCATTTCAAAAACGCAGGCATTGCCCGGCCCCAGGTTTTTACATCATGCCTGCCATCCTCGTAATTCACATAATGAATATCGCCTTCGTTCTTATACCCTTTCCTTTCAAGTTCTTCAATTAAGCCCAGCGTATCATCAATTGAATCGATGATTCCATTATTATTCCTGTCCATTTTTTCATCGAGTGAGCCGGTGGTGAAATAGAACTTCAACCCCGGTCTATACTCACCCTCGCGTATCAATTTATGAATAATGCGATCTGTTTGTTCATTATACCCATCTCTGATGTCTTTTAGGCGCCACCATAGAGAACCCGAGAAGACCCCTGTTTTTGAAAACTCGTTTGGGTGATGCCAAACGGCATCGATTGCTGACAATCCCCCTAAAGAAAAACCCGCATAAGCTTTATCACTAAACCCATGTTTCCAAATTGTATTCAAATACGGCATTAGTTCTTTTAATACGAAGTCCTGGTGTGCTTTTGCCTTTGCTCCACGCCCTTTGTAATCCAGTATTGAAGCTGTTCCATATTCCATTTTTCTTTCCTGGCCACAATGGATACCCACACAAAGGATAGGTGATATTTCATTGTTTTTATAATGGTTGTTCAAGATCGCGTCAAAATGAAATTTCGGCAGGTCCTGGCCATCATTGATCAATAATAGACTGGTTGAATGTGTGTCCGGGTGAGACGGTGGCAGATAAAGATCAATATATACATCCCTGTCTAAATGGGCAGAATTAATAATTATGTGCTGTACAGGAACATTGGCTTGTTTCGAAAGCTGCATTGCGGCAAAATTAGGGGATGCCCGACAAAGGAAAACCTGTTTTGTTTGGAAACAAACCTCCTACTTTTTTGTTTTTGTTACGGTTAAAAAATACATTTGATCACTTACCGTGTAAATTCAAATTGTTCAACCAAACCAGTTATTTATGAAGAAGATCGGCATACTGCATGGAAAAGAAAGAAGCTTTCCTATGGCTTTTGTAGAAAGGATCAACAGTAAGAATATTTCAGGCATTACGGCTGAACCTGTCAGGATCGGGAAAGCAATTCAAGGTGAACCCACCGGCTATGCCGTGATCGTTGATCGCATTTCACAGGATGTTCCTTTTTACCGAACATGGCTCAAGAATGAAGCGTTAACCGGCACTGCTGTTATTAATAACCCCTTCTGGTGGAGCGCTGATGACAAATATTTCAATAATTGTTTGATGACAAAAGTGGGAGTACCTATTCCAAAAACAGCGATCATTCCTTCGAGAGACCATCCTGATGATACCTCTGAGGATTCTTTCAGCAATCTCGCTTACCCAATGGATTGGGAGTATATTTTCAACTATGTTGGTTTCCCCGCTTACATGAAACCGTTTGCCGGCGGCGGATGGAAACATGTTTATAAACTCAAAAACAAAGAAGAGTTCTTTGAAAAACATGCGGAAACCGGGCAACTTGTAATGTTATTACAGGAAGAAATTGTTTTTACCGAGTATTATCGTTGTTATTGCATTGGCCGAAAATATGTTCGCATTATGCCCTATGAACCCCGCAACCCGCATCACCTTCGTTATGTAGCCAGCTTCACGCCATCGCCGGAGAGATTAAAACAAATGGAAGAGATCGTACTTCGCATTTGCACCTATCTTGGTTATGATTTTAATACAGTTGAATTAGCGGTAAAAGATGGTGTTCCTTATGCAATCGATTTTTGTAACCCCGCTCCCGATGCTGAGCGCACAAGTGTAGGCGAAGAGAATTTTGCATGGGTGGTGGAAACAGCGGCCAATTATGCAATTGAAAGAGCCATTGAACACAAAGATGACGCGGATAATCTGACATGGGGTGAATATGTAAAGAAGAGTGCTAATAAGACTTCATTGGTCTAGGAATTTGTAATTGGGAATTAGGAATTAACAGAATTCCAATCTTAAGGTTTATGAACTATAAAGGCTTTAAAGAATTAGAATGTAACATTCAGGCTAAATTGCTTAGAGCGTTTATTTCTGAACCGGCAAAAAAATTCCCTCCGCTTGAACGCTACTTACTTGTCGCACAAATTATTGATTCTTCCAGATCCATAACCAGGAATATTGCCGAAGGTTTCGGAAGGTTTACTTATACAGATACCCGTAATTTCTTTATCATCGCAAGAGGGTCTGTTACTGAAACGACGGACCATCTTTCAACGGCCTATGACGAAAGGTATATTACAGAAGAAGAATTAAGAACTGGCGAAGGAAAATGTGAGTTGATCTTCAAACTAATAAACGGATATATTTCTTATCTGGATAAATCAAAAAATAAGACAGTTTCCGATAAACCTGATTCTTAATTACTAATTCCGAATTCCTAACAATGGCCACACTCAACTATAAGACATTCACTCTCGGCGTTGAAGAAGAATACATGGTCCTTGACCCCGAAACAAGGGAACTGAAAAGCCATGAACAAAAGATAGTACACGATGGGCAAAAAGTGATCAAGGATAAAGTAAAAGCTGAAATGCACCAGGCGGTTGTAGAAGTGGGCACTGATATTTGTGCAGATGCTGATGAGGCCTGGCAGGATGTAGCTGCCTTAAGAAAAACAATTTCAGATATCGCTGGCAACCTTGGTTTCTCAATGGGTGCGGCCGGTACGCATCCTTTTAGTCATTGGGAGAGCCAGTTGATAACTGATCATGTCCGTTATAATGAATTGGTGAATGAATTGCAGGAGGCAGCAAGAAGCAACCTGATCTTTGGTTTGCATGTGCATGTAGGAATGGAAAGCCGGGAAATGGCAAACCATATTGCCAATAGTACCAGGTATTTTTTGCCGCATATTTATTCATTAAGCACGAACTCGCCTTTTTGGGAAGGAAGACTCACCGGTTACAAATCGTTTCGCACAAAAGTTTTTGACAAATTCCCGCGTACCGGGATCCCGGAAGCATTTGACAGCATTGAATCATATGAGAACTATGTCAAGCTGCTGGTAAAAACCAATTGTATAGACAACGCAAAAAAGATATGGTGGGATCTGCGTGTACACCCGTTTTTTAATACGGTTGAGTTTCGCATTTGCGATATTCCCCTTACAGTTGATGAAACAATAACACTGGCAACCTTATTCCAGGCGATTTGTGCACGGATCTATTTGCTGCGCAGCAAGAACCTTAATTTCATCCAGTACTCCCGTGCCTTAATAAATGAGAACAAGTGGAGAGCCAGCCGATATGGTATCGATGGATTCCTCATCGACTTTGGAAAAGAAGAAGAAGTGAACACCCGTGCACTTTTATATGAGCTGCTTGATTTTATTGATCCTGTAATTGATCACCTGGGTAGCAGGCATCGGCTTGCTCATATTCATAAGATACTTGAGAATGGAACCGGCGCCGACAGGCAACTAAAAGTTTTTGAAGAAACAAAAAATCTTGTTAGCGTTGTAGATTATATTAGAGCACAATTTTTGTCCGGTATTTAAACAAAAAATATGAGAACTGTTTTATCAATTACATCATTTCTTTTTCTGTGTTTTTGTTTCATTGCATGCGGTAGCGAGGAACAACAAAATGGTACAAATCAGAATGCATCAAACACATTGTCAACTCTTCTAAATCCAAATGCAAATTCCGCTGCAGCCACAACTACAAGTGCAACCCCGGGTTTAAATACCTTACAGGATATCTGGGTACTTGCTATGATAAATAGCGAACAGAAATATGAGGTAAACCTCGTAAACAATACCCCTCTTCTTGATCTTGACTCGGCAAAGAGCAGAATGACGGGTTATACGGGATGTAATAGTTTGACCGGCAAATTAAAAGTCAGGGGTAATAAACTTGTATTTGACAGTCTGCGGCTTACGTCAAGCCAACCCTGCAACGATAAGGGCTTTGAAAAAAAATTGGTAAGTAGCCTCAAAGGCGGCAATACAACCTATAAAATCGACAATGATACCTTGCATCTGAGTATAGGAGGTGCCGAACTTATTTATAGACGGATTCGTCGCGGAACTTAATTAACTTTAATGAAAGCCTGCTATGAGGGATCCTGAATCCAATAGTGCAAATCTTCCCCGCCGTCGTTTTATCAGTAACGGTATAAAACTCACTTTACTTGCCGGGATCCTGGCCCCGGTTGAACAAGCTTGTAATACAAATACAAAAACCGCTGATAAGAAGAAAACAAAAGATAAATCTAATACAGCAAGCAAGAATACCAGGCGACGTAAATGGAATGCAGAAAAACTTTTGATCAATGCAAAGACAAATGTGATCCATCTGCCGACAGCAGCATTCTATGTGTACTATGATGAGATTAAAAACTCGAAGTATGTAAACCTTAGCAATTGGGAAAACAACCTGCAAAGACCTACCAGGCTAAACAAAAATAAATCAGGGAATATCCTGGAGATCCTTTCTTTACAAAAACTTAAGAATGGAGTAGATGACAGGTCCCTTACCATTGCTGCT
>JAICPX010000274.1 GCA_025929635.1 Chitinophagaceae bacterium | reverse complement strand
GTATCAATACTATAAGGACCCCGATCTTCAGGCCTTGACCGAAAGTCAAAACACCACCATTGACATTATTCCGGAAATGCCGGATCCCTAAAAAGACAAAGATCATGGCCAGCAACATTGACAGGTAGCCGGCAACTTCCTGGATTGTGAGGGATGCGTTAGCCAGTGCAAAGAAGGCGACCCACGCTGTGGCCAGAATAGTCAGAGCGGAATAAATTCCGTAACGAAAGACAGTTGATTTCATAATTAAGAATTTTGTGCAAACTACTATTACAATCAAATTCTTGCCTCATTCTAAAGTAGGAAATACCTCATTCTTTCGTTGGAAATCAATGCTACTTTGAAAATTTAAGATACGATTTTAAGTTTTTTGGCCGATTGTATGGCCTGGGTCCTGCGTTTTGCATCGAGTTTGAAAAGAATATTTGAAACGTGAGATTTTACTGTGCTTTCTGATAAGAAAAGTTGCTGGGCAATTTCCTGGTTGCTTAGACCTTCTGCCATTTTTACAAGTACTTCATGCTCCCGCTGGGTTAACCCAACTTTCTTGATCTGCTCATAATCGATTATCGTTGAATTATTCAACTCCTGTTCTTTCCCTTGATTTTTCTTTTGCGACTGATAATTAAAATAAAGCCCTACAAAAAAGAAAATAAAAGCTGCAATTGCCACGATCACTTCCAGGCGCACATTGCCTTCGACAAAATTGACCTCGCCGATCTTAAACAGTATCAGCATACAAAGGATCAGTAAGCCAAATCCAATAATGACGGGCCGCATGGTTGCTAAATTAAAATAAAAAAACCCGACGATTCTGTCGGGGCTCATGATTTAAAAAGGCTTTTCTTTCATCTTGTTATTACTCCTGTTGACGTCGGGTAATTTTTTATCGGGATCGAGAATTACATCCTTGATATTGCTTGTTGTTGCCACATGAAATGTCCATTGATAACCATGTTGCCATACTTCGACAGGCAATTTCAGGTCGTGCTCTTTTCCATTCTCCTCGACTATTTTTATCAGTACAGGCATTGCCATTTTTTCAAGGTTTTGAATGGTGATATTAACACCATTGCCCGGATCATTGCGGATATATTTTACATCCTTTATTGCCTGGTCAAGTTTCCATGTATTCAATACCCATGCTCTCCAAAACCAACCAAGGTCCTCCCCTGAAACATTCTCCATTGTATGAAAGAAATCCCATGGTGTAGGATGCTTATATGCCCAACGATTTACATACTCGCGAAAAGCTGCATCAAATCTTTCCTCACCAAGCACCACATCACGCAACGCATTCAACATGATCGATGGTTTTTCATAAGCGGCAATACCCAGGTCGCTTTGACCGATCACGTCGGGAATGTTGTATAAGCCATCCATTTCATCGCTAAAGACAAAAGTGGAAAGATCGCCAAAAGAAAAACCGCCGCTGGCAAATTCGCCGTCATTAAAAGCTTCGGTGGAAAGACCATTAATGAATGTATTGAAGCCTTCATCCATCCATGCATATTTCCTTTCATTGTTACCCACGATCATAGGGAACCATGTATGCCCGAATTCATGATCTGTAACATTCCACAATCCTGCGCCCGATGCACCAAAACCGCAGAAAACAATACCGGGATATTCCATACCACCAACGACACCCGCCACATTTGTTGCAGCGGGATAAGGATATTCATACCATTTAGCTGAATAATGTTCCACCGATGCTTTCACAAATTCAGTACTGCGCTGCCACCCGTTTCTTTTTATACTTTCTGCCGGGTAGGCACTTATCGCCAGCGATTTTTTTCCGCTGGGTAAATTAATTCTTGCTGCATCAATAATAAATGCTTTGGACGCCGCCCATGCCACATCTCTTGCATTGGTAATTTTAAACTTCCAGGTACAGGTTGACTTATTTGGTCTCGAAGACGCTTCTTTGATTTCCTTTTCTCCGCGTATTATAACTGTTTTATCACTATTCTTTGCATCACTCCACCTTTTGATCTGTTCACTTGTATAGCAGTCCTGCGGATTCAATAACTCTCCGGAACCAACAACGATAACATCAGCAGGCGCAGTAACTGTAAAATCAAAATCACCAAATTCTAAATAAAATTCTCCCTGCCCGATATAAGGCAGGGTGTTCCATCCCTGGATATCATCATAAACACATAAGCGGGGAAACCATTGTGCTATTTCATAAACGATCCCGTTCTTTGTTTTTAATCTTCCCATACGGTCGGTCCCATATTCAGGCACAACAAACTCAAATGCTATTTTCAATTTTATTTTATTACCCGATCCTTTCAGTGCATCAGTTAACCAAACCTGCATTCTTGTATCTGTAACAATATATTTTGGCGTATACGTTTTTGCACCTTCCACAGATAATGATTTTATTACCTGGCCTTCGGTAAATTTTGTGTTGGCCCAGCGGCCGCCGGCCTGTGTAGATGTTGCCGAGCCACGTGAATCCTGGCGATAAATATTCTGATCCAATTGCAGCCAGAGGAATTTTAAATTATCAGAACTGTTATTAGTATAAGTGATCTCCACATCGCCGATGACTTTATGATTGCCCGTATCGAGGGTTGCATTGATCTTATAGTCAGCACGGTTTTGCCAATACCTGGGTCCCGGTTCGCCGCTTGCACTGCGATAAGCATTGCCGGGGTAAGGGTAAAACTGGGGATAAAATGCTTCCTTGTTATTGTACTTTGATTCCTGGGATGAAACAGAAAGAACAGTTACAGTTAAGAAAAGGACAAAAATGTGCTTCTTCATGTAGTGACTTTTAAAATAAGATTGTAAAGTAATTGAAATTGCATAGGATTGGCAATGCCGTTTAAAAAGTATTTTAATTTTTTTAAGGAAAAACAGACTCTGCAATGGCAATACTCTCGGGTTTGCCAACATCTACCAGCCGGTCACCTGTATGATCGTAACCAAGGATCAGTTGTTCTGCCGCCAATGACAGGTAGACATCGATCAATGAAAATTTCCCCGTAAAGCCCTTTTCTTCCATCAGTTTGAAAACATCGTATTCAAAAATGACAACGCAACTATAAGCTTTTTCGCGCCTCACCCCCTGCGCCTCTCCTGGCGGAGAGGGGAGAGATATCCGTTCTTCGCCCGACTTTATATTGCTCCATCCGCAAAGACGATCATTTTCATCAAATAATAAATAACGGGAAGTTTTTCTTTGCATAACTCCGAATGTTATCAATGCTTTTTTATCATTGTGAAATGAAATAAGCTTGTTGATATCAAGATCAGTAAGAATATCTGCATTACATGTTATGAATCTTTCACCAGGCGTAAAAAATTCTTTTGACTTTAACAGACCGCCTCCCGTTTCAAGTAGTTCGTCTCTTTCATCACTGATGGTAACTTTACTTCCCCATCCCTTATTTTTTATGATGGCTTCGATCAATTGATCGGCAAAGTGATGAACATTGACCACAACATCCGTGATACCATATTGACGCAGGTATTCAATGTTTCTTTGCAGCAGTGATTTGCCGTTTACAAGAGCAAGCGCTTTTGGATGGGAGTTAGTCCATGGTTTGAATCTTGTTCCCAGGCCAGCCGAGAATATCATCGCCTTCATAGTCCTCAGAGTAATTGAATGATAATTTTATTTTTTTCAGGATCTAACTCGTACCAATCGTTTTCATCAGCTTTCGGTACACAATCGGTTATATCGAGATCCCTTGCATATTTGCTCAAAGCTTTCTTCCCAAATTTCATCAACACAGAGTACCCGCCTTGTCCATCTTTACCGATAAATGCCTTTAACATGATTTCCCTTTTATCATTGACAGATTTTTTTGAATAATCATTTTCATTCAAGGGTAAAAGCACGCCGTCACGCCACAAACTTTTTACTGTATTATCTGCCGAATAGGAAAAAGCGTTTGTCAGATGATATTCCAGAAACTTGCAGAAATCCCGGTTGAGCATATTTTTATGGGCTGTTGATCCAATTTCTTTCATCCTGGATCATGTGCTTCAATTCGATCTTCACTTTGAATTTATTTCTTAAATGTCTTGCCAATGCATCGGCTGCATAAACGCTGCGATGTTGCCCGCCGGTACATCCAAAACTTATCATTAAACTTTCAAAACCTCGTTTTAAATAGTCTTCAACCGTGATATCGACAATATCAAAAACACTGTTCAGAAATTCTCCCATCTTGGTTCGTTGTTCCAAAAAATCCATTACAGATTTGTCACGTCCTGTTTGAGTTTTGAATTCTTCAAATCTTCCCGGATTTAAAAGACCGCGACAATCAAAAACAAACCCACCACCGTGCTGGCTTTCATCAACCGGTACACCTTTCTTATAAGAAAAGCTATTGATCTTAACTACCAGGGGAGTTTTTTCATTTGCCTGGGCTGGCGTGAATTGTTGAATGATCTCATCGGCAACACAGATGTCAAGCACTCTCTTAAATTCAGGTAGTGAAATACCAATACTTTGATTATTGATGAACCATTTCATATTCGTTAACGCCAATGGTATGCTTGTTAAGAAATGTGCTTTTCGTTCAAATAATCCACGGAAACCATAAGCGCCAAGAACCTGTAACAAACGGATCAGCACATATCCATTATACTGGCTCTTAAAAACTGACCGGTTGATCTTTGAATCAATGAGACTCTCCAATTCATCAACATAATCATTCAGCAGGTTTTCTTTCCACTCGTCAGTAAGGTTAGCCCGGGCCTGCCACAAAGCACTGGCCACGTCATATTGCGGGGCGCCTTTCATTCCACCCTGGTAGTCTATAAAGTGTACAACCTCGCCCTTCCCGTCTTCAGCGGTTACCATTATGTTCCTGCTTTGAAAATCACGGAACATAAAATATTTGTATTCGGTATGAGTAAGGTAATTACTTAGTGCTTCAAAATCATCAATAAGTGCTTGTTTGTCATAAGGTCTTCTTAAGGCATCTAAAAAATAATATTTGAAATAGAGTAAGTCGGCCATGATTGCCTGCCTGCCGAATTCTTTGTTGGTAAGGCAACGATCATAATCTAAACCGATATCACCTATCACATGGAGTTTGGCAAGAGTTTGTAAGCTCTTCTTAAAAAGAGAGTAGATATTATCAGTAAAACCTTCTGACTCTAACCGGTCGATCAATGACACATCACCAAAATCTTCCTGCAGGTAATACATTCTGTCATCACTGATGTCAAGAATATTCGCAACGGGCAAATTTTTATCAAAAAAATTTTCGGAGAAATAAAAGAACGTTTCATTCTCTTTAATATTTGCACCATACGTTCCGATGATGGTTTTGCCATCATCCTCGTGGATCCGGAAATATCTTCTTTCACTTCCCGATTTTGGCAATACATCAACAGAAGCAGCCTTTTTACTACGGTACTGCTGATACAGGTCCTGGATCGATTGGATTATCTGCTGCATGTCGCAAATGTAATGAACCGCACCCAAACCAGCCCGGAGACAAGTGCTTCAGAGTTTGAAATCAGAAGTTTATCAATCCTAACAGCCATTAGTTTTTTCGTCTATTTTTGTAAATCCAATGGCATATACACCGAAGAATAAAGTAAGGATCGTTACTGCGGCTTCATTGTTTGATGGTCATGATGTGGCTATTAATATTATGCGTCGAATCATGCAATCAAAAGGAGCAGAGATCATTCATCTTGGCCATAATCGTTCGGTAAAAGAAATTGTTGAAGCTGCGATAGAAGAAGACGTCCAGGGTATAGCGATCACAAGTTACCAGGGAGGACATGTAGAATTTTTTAAATACATGAGAGACCTGCTTGTAGAAAATGGTTGCGGTCATATAAAAATCTTTGGTGGTGGCGGCGGGACAATTTTACCGGAAGAGATTGAGGACTTACATAAATATGGCATTACAAGAATTTATTCTCCTGATGATGGAAGAAAGATGGGTTTGGAGGGAATGATCGAAGACGTGATAAAAAATTGTGATGTGCAATTGAATGGTGAGCCGGCTTATAAAGAGCAATTAACTCTTGGTGAAGCGAAAGATGTAAGGATGATTGCCAGAGAGATCACCAATGCCGAAAACAGCCAACAGTCGAGAGCCAGCAGCCGGGAGCCAGAAAAAACGATTC
Organism: Chitinophagaceae bacterium; assembly: GCA_025929635.1. GTDB lineage: Bacteria > Bacteroidota > Bacteroidia > Chitinophagales > Chitinophagaceae > VBAS01. The sequence continues at coordinate 228 of JAICPX010000274.1, read as the reverse complement.
CTGTCCTTGGAATTACAGGTACCGGTGGCGCTGGTAAGTCTTCGGTTACTGATGAGATCGTTCGAAGATTCCTGAACAATTTTACGGATAAAACCATTGCTGTTATTTCTGTTGATCCATCAAAGAAAAAAACAGGGGGCGCGTTGTTGGGCGACAGGATAAGGATGAATGCCATTTCTCATCCACGAGCCTATATGCGATCATTGGCTACCAGGGAAGAAAACACGG